>JAJZEQ010000021.1 GCA_021851345.1 Pseudomonadota bacterium | reverse complement strand
TTTCGACTATCGTTCCGGCACGCTCAGTCAGCCTTCCCCACGACGCTGCCGAGTAATGCAGCAGTCTCCCGCCGGTCCTGAGGCCGCGGTCCTGGTCAGCATCGATTTCGGCAATAGCGATCACAGTGAAAGTTTGCAAGAATTGCGCTTGCTGGCAGAGACCGCTGGCGTGCGTGTTTTGGCTATCGTCGAAGCCAGGCGGCAGCGTCCTGATGCGGCACTGTTTGCGGGCAGTGGCAAGGTGCAGGAAATCGCAGAGCTGGTGGAACGGCTGGAAGCACCGCTGGTGATTTTTAATCATGACCTTTCCCCCACGCAGATGCGCAACCTGACTGCCAAGCTGAACACGCGCGTGATCGATCGCACCATGCTGATTCTGGACATCTTCGCACAGCGCGCGCAAAGCCATGAGGGCAAGGTTCAGGTCGAGATTGCGCAACTCAAGTATCTGGCCACACGCCTGGTGGGCATGAACCAGGACATGGGGCAGCAGAAACATGCGGTGGGTGCGCGCGGTCCCGGTGAAACCAGGCTGGAGCTGGACAGGCGCAAACTCGACAAGCGCGTTCATCTGTTGAAAGAACGCCTTGAGCAACTCACGCGCCAGCGCGAAGTGCGGCGGCGTGCGCGCAATCGCCACGATGTGCTGTCGGCATCCATCGTCGGCTATACCAATGCCGGCAAGTCGACACTGTTCAACAGGCTGACCCGCGCCAACGTGTATGTCGCGGACCAGTTGTTCGCCACCCTCGATACTACCTCGCGCCGCATGTTTACCGAGGACTCGGGTGAAATTGTGCTGTCGGACACGGTGGGCTTCATCCGCCATCTGCCGCATTCTCTGGTTGCTGCTTTTCGCAGCACGCTGGAGGAAACGATACAGGCCGATTTGTTGCTGCATGTGGTGGATTCCAGCAACCCAAACCACGACGACCAGATCGCCGAAGTCAATAAAGTGCTGGCCGAGATTGATGCCGCGGAGATTCCACAGGTCATGGTGTTCAACAAGATCGACATGGGGGATGTTCCCGCCGGTGTGGAGCGGGATGAATATGGTAGAATCTGCCGCGTTTTTCTGAGTGCCCAAAGTGGTGCTGGTATGGAGGGTTTGCGGCTGGCATTGACAGAAGCCAAAACTGCCCGCCAGGCCGCCGCTGCAAAAGAGAATCAAACTAATCAAGCGAGTGACGAATTATGGGATTGAATGATCCGCAATGGGGTAACAAGAATGGCAACGGCGGTCCCCCGGACCTGGAAGCACTGTTGCGAAAACTCAATCAAAAGCTAACGGCATTGATGGGGGGCGGCAAAGGCGGTGCCGGCAAGCCCGCCGGCGGTGCTCCCGCACAGGGCTTCGGGCCCGGCATCGGCCTGATCATTGGGATCATTGCCCTGATCTGGATCGGCAGCGGATTTTACATTGTCGATGCGGGCCAGCGCGGCGCGGTGCTGCGCTTTGGCAAGAACGTGGAGATTACCCAACCGGGTCCCCATTGGCATTTGCCCTTTCCGGTCGAGACCGTCGAAATCGTCAATGTGAGCCAGGTCCGGACCGTGGAGATCGGTTATCGCGACAACGTCAAAAACAAGATACTGAATGAATCGCTGATGCTGACCGATGATGAAAACATCATCGACATCCAGTTCGCAGTGCAGTACTTCGTGAGCGATCCTGCAGCGTACCTGTTCAACAATCGCGCGCCGGATGAAAATGTACACCAGGTGGCCGAAGCGGCAATCCGCGAGGTGGTCGGCAAGAACAAGATGGATTTTGTGCTGTATGAAGGGCGCGAGCAGGTGACGGCGGAGACCACCAAGCTGATGCAAGCCATTCTTGACCGCTACAAGTCCGGCATCCTGATCAGCAAAGTCACGATGCAGAATGCGCAGCCGCCGGAACAGGTGCAGGCATCCTTTGATGATGCGGTGAAAGCCGGGCAGGATCGCGAGCGCCAGAAAAACGAGGGACAGGCGTATGCCAATGACGTGATACCGCGCGCAAGCGGCGCGGCAGCGCGTTTGATGCAGGAAGCGCAGGGATATCACCAGAGTGTGATCGCAAACGCAGAAGGTGATGCCAGCCGCTTCAAGCAGATACTGGTGGAGTACCAGAAGGCGCCTGCTGTCACGCGCGAACGCATGTATCTGGACATGATGCAGCAAATGCTGGGCAATGTCAGCAAGGTGTTGATAGATCAAAAAAACGGCAACAGCCTGCTTTATCTGCCGCTGGACAAGTTGATGGAAGCTACACGTGCAGGTGCTGCAGTTTCAACCGAGGTGCAGCCCGCAGCCAAGGCCGATGTCGCACCGGCGACAACCCAGGGAAGTGATAATACAGCTGCACAGAGCGCGCGCGAGTCCCTGCTTGGCCGCGATCGGGAGACAAGATAATGAAGATCAATACAGCTAACATCCTGGTCGGCGCGGTGGTTGCGCTGGTAATTGCCAGCCTGAGCATGTTCGTGGTCGACCAGCGCCAGACTGCCATCGTGTTTCAGCTGGGGGAAATGATCAGTGTAAAAACCGCCCCCGGTTTGTACTTCAAGGTGCCGCTGATGCAGAACGTGCGATTCTTTGATTCGCGACTTCTTACGCTGGATACCGGGGAGCCGGAGCGCTACATCACGGCCGAAAAGAAAAACGTGATGGTGGATTCTTTCGTCAAGTGGCGCATCGCGGACGTCAAGCAATACTATGTCAGCGTCGGCGGCGATGAAATGCGCGCGAGGACACGCCTGATGCAGACGATCAATTCCAGCATGCGCGAGGAATTCGGCAAGCGCAGCATTCATGATGTCATCTCCGGCGAGCGCGACCAGATCATGCAGGCGGTGCTGCAGAAAACCGAGGCGGATGCCAGCAAGATAGGCGTGCAGGTGCTGGACGTGCGCCTCAAGCGCGTCGACTTCCCCCCCGAGATCAGCGATTCGGTATACCGGCGCATGGAGGCCGAGCGAAAACGCGTCGCCAACGAGCTGCGCGCAACCGGATTTGCCGAGAGCGAGAAGATTCGTGCCGATGCCGACCGGCAGCGCCAGGTGATCCTGGCGGGCGCCTACCGCGATGCGCAGCGCATCAAGGGTGAGGGCGATGCCAGGGCTTCTGTGCTGTATGCGGCGGCATTTGGCCGCAATCCGGAGTTCTATGCGTTCTATCGCAGTCTTGAGGCCTACAAGCAAAGCTTCAAGAACAAGGGCGATGTGATGGTGCTGGACCCGAGCTCGGTCTTCTTCAAATACATGAAGAGTCCCGGTATGGGCGGCAAGTAGTGCTGCAATACTGGCTGCTTGGACTTGCGATGATGATGGTGGTGGAAGGCTTGTTGCCCTTTATTCTGCCCGAATTGTGGCGTGATACCTTTCGCAAGCTGGTGGCGCTGACAGACGGGCAATTGCGCTTTATCGGGCTTACCTCGATGCTGGCCGGCCTGCTGATGTTGTATTGGATCAAATAATGCAAAACTGGCTGCTCCCAGAATACATCCAGGACATGCTGCCTGACGAGGCGCAGCGTATCGAACAGATGCGCGCCCGGTTTCTGGACTTGCTGCGAAAGTCCGGCTATCAATTGGTGGCCCCGCCGCTGCTGGAATATGCCGAATCATTGTTGCTTGACGGCAGTGATGACAGGGATTTGCGCAGCTTCAAGCTGGTCGACCAGCTGAGCGGGCGCACCCTGGCATTGCGCGCCGACATCACGCCGCAAGTG
>JAJZEQ010000059.1 GCA_021851345.1 Pseudomonadota bacterium | reverse complement strand
GAACCTAGCAAGTCGCGGCCTGATTGAAATCCGGCGAGGCAAGGGCACTTTCGTCGCGCCACCAAAGATCACGCAGGACCTGACCGAACTGAGTGGTTTTGTCGAGGACATGCAGGCCATTGGACGCACGCCTACCGCCCGCCTCATCGACAAACGGGCCATCACTGCCGACAGTTCCGTTGCTCGCAACCTTGCGCTCGCGCCTGGCACGCTGGTGATCAGGATTCAACGCGTTCGCTTGGCCGACGGCGTGCCGACATCGTTTGACGAAACCTATCTCCCGCGCGAGCTTGGCGACAAGGTGGTTACCCATGATCTGGAGGTCGAGCCGATTTTCGCGCTGCTTGAACGGAAGTACGGAATACCACTGCTGGAAGCGGAATACCGCCTGGAAGCGGTATTGGCGGAAGAGAACATCGCTCGTGCCCTCGGTATTGAAACTGGCAGTGCGATTTTTCTAGTCGAGCGGACCTCGTATTCCGTTGGCGCCCGACCAGTTGACTACGAAAAACTCTACTACCGGGGAGACATGATTCGTTTTGTAACTCGTCTGGCCCGGCGAACAACAGACAGTACGAAAAATAATTAACATGCATGCTCATTTTGGTTTGTGGCTGTTCGCGGTAGCGCTCGGCTCCAGTGCTTTTGGCGGCATGCTCGGCATGGCTAGCGGCATCTTCGTTGTGCCGATCCTGACGACGCTCGGAGGCGTCGACATCCATACGGCCATCGGCGCAAGCATCGTATCGGTGATCGCCTGCTCATGCGGCAGTGCTTCCTCGTTTTTGAAAGGTAGCCTGACCAATATACGGCTGGCCGTCGTACTTGAAACGGCAACCACGCTGGGTGCCCTAACTGGAGTATTTCTGGTTGGAATCATTCCGGTGTCCTATCTATATTGTCTATTCGCAGTGGTGTTGCTGGTGTCTGCCAGACAGATGCTGGTACGGCGTGCCGATCCGGTCGTCACAGCCAGCGAGAAAACGAGCACGAGTTGGGCAGATATCTTGAAACTTCACGCGAGCTATCCCGATCGCGCGCTTGGACGTGAGGTCGCCTATCAGGTGCAGCGCGTGCCGATGGGCATGACTCTGATGTACGGCGCGGGACTGATCTCGGCCCTGCTGGGGATTGGTAGCGGTGTGCTCAAGATCCCGGCCATGGACACCGCCCTGCGCCTGCCAATCAAGGTGTCGTCAGCCACCTCCAATTTCATGATCGGGGTGACAGCGGCAGCCAGTGCAGGTGCCTATTTCATGCGCGGCGATATCGTGCCTTCCATCGCCGGCCCCGTCGTCCTTGGTTCGGTCGTAGGTTCGGTGCTGGGTGCGCGCATCCTCATGCGGGTGTCCAATGAGAAGCTCCGCGTCCTGTTCGTCGTCGTGCTCATAGCGCTGGCAGCGCAAATGCTTCTCACCGCTTTTGGCATCCATCTTTTCGGAAACCTCGCTTGAACACCAAGACACTGAAAACAGAACGACTGGAAGGAATGCTCGCGCAACTTCTGAACTATGGCACATGGTTCTCATCCGCTGTCACTGCACTGGGACTTGTGCTGGTACAAGTTGAAGGTTACCTGGGTGCCTCTGCTTTAGGGGGGCCGTCCGGCACAACGATCGTTACGGCCGGTATTGCTTTGCTCATCATGCTACCGGTGCTTCGATTGGCACTGATGTTAGTCGTCTTCCTGCGTGAGCATGACTACATGTTTGGCATAATTACGGCCGCCGTGTTGACCATTATTGCTTTTGGCACGGCGCTCGGAATTTACCTGCCTATACATGGCGCGTGACTATACCGATTCCCAATCGAGATGCGAACGGCCGGCGTTTCGAGATGCCGGCCAACCCGGTTCTGTCGCATTAACTCCGGCTTTCATAACACTGGTGTAATCACTGAACTACCAGTTAATTAGATAAATATGATTTCCGGAGTCGGTTAATTGAATGGCCGCTGTTTGTGGTGCATGACCTGATTCCAATAACGCATCCCGAATATTGACGTGCCCGGGAGGCGGGTAAACATGTCGCGCGCATGAGCCACTTGCTAGAATTGGCAGCTGGCGTGCCAACGGTCTTGATGATACCCGTGCGGATGCACGCGCGGTTTTTATTTCTCGACTAGAAGATGCTAAATCGCTGGTTTTGGCACCCGCAAAAAACCACACCGGATGGCAAGGTGCCTGTGATTTATCAGATCAACCTGAGGGATACCGCCAACTTTTTTGTCCCGCAAAGCTTCCCTGTAGACAATTAAGGATGTGATCTGTGTTTCTAACTCGCCTGCTGCAGAGTTGCTGAAGTTCGTCAATATCATAGCCACATCGACAACTCCATTGGTGGATGCGACAATCATAAAATCTGCATGCTGGCGGATAGCGGCGTGTGTCTAAACTTTAGTCAAGCGTTTCTAACGCAATGCAAACCGCAATTCCCGCCATCAAATGTAGGACGTGTCGGATCAAGCATTCACTGATCGGACTTCTTTAGAATGCTAATGTGTAGTCATATTTGAAAAATCTGACTTACGGATCATGCCATTAATAATTTTTACCTTGTCTACAACCTCGGTCACCTGAAAATCAGTACCAGCACTCAGGTAGGCAAGTGCAGTTGCGCGATCCATGCCTAGCTTCTCGCTAAGAAATTGGATCGCCTGGCGTGTTGCATCTTTCATGGCTTCATTGAGATCGGTATTCATTCCAATCGGAATCCAGTACTGCGGCGTTTCGGCAAAGGGGTTTTTCATGGGTGCTTTAAGAGGTAACGACGGATCCCCTGGTTTGAGTACAGTCAGCCGAACCTTGGCCCGCAGAGAGCCTTCCAGGGCAGTCAAAGCTACTTCACCATCACCTTGCACGAAATGGGGATCCGCAGCATAGAACATGGCCCCATTAACATGGATAGGAAGGTAAAGGGTTGCGCCGGCACCGAGTTCATTGAGATCCAAGTTGCCGCCGTATTCACCAGGCGGTACGGAGTTCGGCTTGTCTTTGGTATTGACTGCCACACCCATGATGCCCAGAAAAGGCTTGAGTGGGATATGTGCTTCCAATCCACTTTTGTCCTTGATGATGCCGTACCATTTGCCTTTGATCTCTTGAATGGGGGTGAAGGTGGACACGTTGGCATACAGCTCCGGATGCGCCGTATCGGCACCAGGAAACGGCCCCTTGTTCTCTGGGAACTCTCCCGGTAAAGCGCCTTTGCCGTGGCGGTTGGAGATAACGCCGTAGGGAACGCGCGGTTGCAATTGGAGTATTTCCACCTTCAGCACGTCCCCTTCCTTTGCGCCCTCGATTTTTACCGGCCCGGTGACAATGTGTGGGCCGTCCTTGATAAAGTCATGTTCCAGATTCGACTCGGTGATCACCTGTGCATCCTTCAACACCTGGTTCGGCTTGATTCCGAATTTGCTGAAATATTTTGTCGGATTCTTTCCCTGATCTTCAAGAATTCCTTCGTGCGACACCGTATCGAAAATAACCACGCTGCCCGAAGGCACTGACAACACCGGTTTTGTATCGACGTTAGGCAAGCTACCCCAACTCACCGCCTGCAGTGATGATGGGACATAGTAATTGCCGTTTGCCATTTGTTCCGGCTTATCGCTGATCGGCTGGAGGACGGCGAAGTCCTTCGCCATGGCGGCACCGCACACCAGTGCCAATGTGACGGTCAAGGCGAGCATAGACCGCCTGGGCGTGGATGAAACAGATATTGTGGTCATATCGAAACTCCTTTGATGCCTATAAACAG
>JAJZEQ010000151.1 GCA_021851345.1 Pseudomonadota bacterium | reverse complement strand
GTGCGGCGTTCGGCAGCAACTCGGGCTTCAGTGTGTGGATGATGAACAGCAGCGCCAGCGCGATGGTGACGGTTTGGGAGAATAGAAGCCAATATTTACGCATGGTAAGATGAACTTGGTTAATTCAATTAACAATTGACAGGGGAAATATTTTGCTGCTTACCGAGTTGCGCGATTATAACTCAAGCTTGTTGCAAACCGGCCTGTTCAAGGATTATTGCCCGAACGGCCTGCAAGTGGAAGGCCGCGCGCAAGTGCTGCGTATCGCAACCGGTGTGACGGCCTCGCAGAATGTGCTGGATGCTGCGATCGCCTGGGGGGCAGATGCGATTCTGGTGCACCACGGATATTTCTGGCGCAATGAAGACGCTGCCATCGCGGGCGTCAAGAAAAGTCGCATAGCGCAATTGCTGCGCAATGACGTGAGCCTGCTGGCGTATCATCTGCCGCTCGATGCCCATTCCGGGCTGGGAAATAATGCGCAACTTGGCAAGTTGCTCGGCCTGGTTGAGCAAGGCAGGTTCGGCGAGCAAAACCTCGTCTGGCTGGGTTCATTGGCGCAGCCCCGGTCGCTGGAACAATTCGCCCGGGAGGCAGGGCAGGTTTTGCAGCGCGCGCCGCAGGTCATCGGGGATGGCAGCAAGAGCATACGCAGGGTGGCATGGTGTAGCGGGGGTGCCCAGGGTTATTTCGAGGCTGCTATCGCGCAGGGCGTGGATGCCTATATCACCGGGGAAATTTCCGAGCAGAATTTTCATCTTGCCAATGAAACCGGGGTGGCTTTTATCGCTGCCGGCCACCATGCTACCGAGCGTTTCGGCATACAGGCGCTGGGTGAACACCTGGCAAATCAATTCGGCCTGGAGCATCGCTTTTTCGACCAGGATAATCCGGTTTGATTGTTCCCGTTTGTGTCTTCGCGATAAAAATTAGGTCAATCGATCAGTTCGTCGCGCAACTGTTTTAAAGAAACGGCCAGGCCGGGCGGGAGACTGTTGAGTGCATCATTGGCTAGCTCGATTGCGGCGCGGTGATCGATCAGCAGCGTTTTGAAAATTGTTTCGATATCATCCAGGAGCTTTTCTGGCTGCTGTGCATAGCCCAGCAAAAATTCCTTGCTGCGCGGATGAAATGATGTCCACTGCCAGGCGAGAAAATTCTCGTTGTTCTTGAAGCCTGCTTTTTGAAGCGCGGCTTTCAGGCTGATTACCGCAGGCAATTTCAGTTGGTCCGGCGTGGGTGACGCTCTCCACATCAGGCCGAAATAAATACGCCATTTCCCGCCAAGGTATTGCTGCTCCAGCATGGGGCGCAAGTAAAGCGGCTGCTCCGGGTTGGCAACGCAGTGCAGTCCGACCAGACTATCCGGCGCATTCCTGTCCTCGGTGGACTCGGCCCGCCACGCTAACCCATGCTGATTGATCAGCGCTTTGATACGTGCCAGCAATTCCCGCCATAGACGGTTGTTCATCTGCTCACGAATCTCGTCCATCTGTTCTGCAACAGTAAGACCTAGCGACAAATTTTCTGCTCGGGAAAAAAAATCCAGTATTGCCTGTTCTTCATTCATGGAGTTACATCCTAAAAGTGGCGCAAATTACGATCTCCTATAAAGTGGTTGGTATTAAAAGATATATAAGTGTTTACTGTAATTCTGTGCGGCATATAACTTTTTTTATATGCCGGGAATTTTTTGCAAAATTCGGTATTGACTTTATTTTTAAGACTGGACATTATTCGCCCGCGTAATCGCGCCCCACTCGTCAGAGAGGGGAAATAGATGGCAGATAATAATAACTATCGCGACACAACGCATCAATCCGATTTATCTATTTCAATCACTCCGGCCAAGGCAGGGGTGGGATTATTGTTTGCCGGGGGAGCCCTAACGATGCACCGTATCTTATGTTTATCTGCTTTACTGATGGGGCTGTTTTCTGCCGTTGGCGTTTATGCGGCCGATGCACAGCAATCCGAACCAGTGGATCCCGGCATTGAAGGTTCTGCTATCGACAAGTCTGCAAAGGAAAAGTCTGATAGTGGGGGTTCTGCTTTTGCTGAATGGGAATCGAAATACTTTGCGTCAAGCCCGGATAATACAGGGCCTGCTATCGAGCAACCGATTGAGTTCCCTCACTTCCGTCATGCCGGTGATCATGACAAGGGCGGCATGGAGATCAATTGCATGTATTGTCACACCTACGCGCGGCGCAGCCTGGTGGCGGGTATCCCGCCCGTGCAAAAGTGCATAGGGTGTCATCAGAGCATCGAGTCGGTGCGCGACAAGCCTCGCATCAAGAAATTGTTCGAATACTGGGATGCCAAGAAAGCCATTCCCTGGAAGAAGGTGCATGATCTTCCGGACTTCGTGCGTTTCAGCCACGAGCGCCATATCCAGCGTTTCATCTTCCAGTTGAACCGTCCGGTCCAGGAGGTATGCGGATATTGCCACGGCGATGTGAAAACGATGACGGTGGCGCGACGCCAGAAGTTACTTTCCATGGGGTTCTGCGTTACCTGCCACGAAGTAAAGCATCCGGTCACCGCCGAGGGCGGAACCCCTATTGGCGACCAGGCATATTGGTACAGCATGCGCAAGCCTATTATTGATGCGTCGGGCATTATTAAAGCTCAGGGCCCGAACGACTGTTCGGTGTGCCATAAATAGTTTAGAGAGGTTGTTATGATGAACAGCGATTTTGATAGGCGTGATTTCCTGAAGGTGCTGGGCTGGGGCGGCGCGTCAGTTGCGTTGGCCGGCTGCGGTAACGGCATGGTTGAGAATGGCAAGGAAACCGTGGTTTCGTACGTAGAGACGAACGACTACATGATTCCCAGCATCAGTGTGTATTTCAATTCCACCTGCGCGCAATGCGATGCGGGTTGCAGCATCACCGGGCGCATCCGCGAGGGACGCGTGCTTAAACTGGAAGGTAATCCCGAGTCCGCCATCAATCGGGGAAAGACCTGCGGCCTCGGGCAGGCGGGCGTGCAGAACCACTATAATCCGGATCGCGTGCGCTCGCCGTTGTTGCGCACCGGCGACTCGGGCGAAGCCATCACCTGGGAAAAGGCCTACGCATTGATCGGCGAAAAAATGCACGGCGTCAGCGGCGATGAGGTTGCCTTCCTGACTGGGGGCATGAGCGGCCATCTCAAGGTATTGCTGGGCAATTATCTGGACAGCATCGGCTGCAAAAATCATGTCGTGTATGAGGCGATTGCACCAGCCGTGGTGCGTGCGGCCAACAAGAAGTCGTATGGCGTGGAAATGCCGCGCATCAACATCAACAGGGCCAAGGTCGTGCTGTCGTTCGGAGCTGACTTTCTTGGGGCATGGGTTTCGCCAGTGCATTTCTCGCAACAGTATGCACAGTTCCGCAAAGGTGTGGACGGCCAGCGCGGCGTGCTGGTGCAGATTGAGTCCAAGATGACCATTACCGGCGCGAACGCAGATCGCTGGCTGGTGGTGCGTCCGGGAACAGAGGGGATTTTGGCATTCGGCATCATCAATGCGCTGGGTACCCAGGGTCTGAAATTGAGTGCTGATATTGCTGCGGCGGTGAAAGCCTATGACAAGGAGCGGGTCAGCAAGGATACCGGCGTGTCAGCGGAGCAGATCGACAAGATCGCGGCACTGCTGAAGGCGCGCACACCGAGTCTGGTGCTGGCTGGTGGTGCGGCAGAAGGCTATGCCCACGGCTCGCAGAATGCCGCCGCGATCAACCTGCTCAATCATGTGCTGGGCAATGTGGGCAAAACAATAGAAGCTGCCGCCGTTGTGCCGTTCCCGCAAATGGAGCCGGCAACCGGCAATACGGCCGCGTTGAAGAAGCTGAATGATGACCTGGCTGCGGGCAAGTACAAGGTTCTGTTCAGTTATGCGGCCAACCCGGTGTTTACCGCCCCGGGAGCGATGAAGTTCAAGGAGAACATGGCCAAGGCGGGCTTCAAGGTGGTGTTTGCCCAGTACCTGGACGAGACCGCCTTGCAGGCCGATCTGGTGCTGCCGCTCAATTCCCCGCTGGAAGATTGGGGAACGCAGGTTCCGGAGTATATGGCGGAAGGCGCGCAAATCAATATCCTGCAACCATTGATGGAAAAACTGCACCCCGAAACCAGCGGCATGGGCGACATTCTGCTGGCGCTGATCAAGCAGCGCCGTGCCGAAGACTACAAGAAATTCGATGACTATTATTCTTACTTGCGAACCGCCCTGTTGCAAAACAAGGTTGCCCTGGGCGGCGCCGGCAATGCCGATGACGATGTGTTCTGGAATGAGACGCTGAGCAGGGGCATCATCAAACTGCCTGGCGCCACTCACGCGGCATTGTCCGGCAAATCTGCGGTGGCGGGCCTGTCCCTGCCTGCTCCGGCTTCTATCGATGCGCAATACCCGTTGCAGCTGATTCCATCCGTGAACGCCAGCCTGCGCGACGGGCGCAACACCAACCAGCCCTGGCTGCAGGAATCGCCCGATCCAATGACCACCATCGTGTGGGATTCATGGATGGAAATCCATCCCAGCAAGGCCGCCGAGTTGGGAATTTCAGAAGGCGATATTGTCGAGGTTGCCGGCAAAAACGGCTCGGTCAAAGTGCAGGCATACCTGTTCTCCGGGATACATCCCGATGCGATCTCAATCCCGCTGGGCCGCGGACATGAAGCGCTGGGTCGTTATGCCAAGGGCTATGGCGTGAACCCGTTCCAGATCCTGGATGTGGTGTTCGACAAGGAGACTGGTGAGTTGGCGCTACATGAGACGCGCGTCAAGATCAGTAAAACCGGCGAACGTGTGATCGTGGTTAAAGACGAGGGTCCGGTGGGCGGGCGGCAAATGGGTCAAAAAATTGCGCCCAAGTTGCCCAGCGATAAAGTTAACCTTTCTGGGGAGATATAAAAATGTCGATCAGCACCTTATTCGAAAATTACTCTGAATACCGCCATATCCACCCGGTGGATGATGTGCCGCACAATCCCTACAAATGGGCGATGGCCATCGACCTGGATGCATGCAGCGGCTGCAACGCCTGTTCTGTCGCATGTTATGCGGAAAATAATTTGCCGGTGGTGGGTCGGGAAAAATTTGCTCATGGGCAGGCGATGCACTGGATGCGCATCGAGCGTTACTGGGACGAAGACGGGCGCGAATTCCCGGATCAGGGCGCGCGATTCCTTCCGATGATGTGCCAGCAATGCGAGGCCGCCCCTTGCGAAACGGTTTGCCCGGTGGGAGCGACCAACCATACCCCGGACGGAATCAATTCGCAGATATACAACCGTTGCATCGGATCGCGCTATTGCTCGGCCAACTGCCCGTACAAAGTGCGTTATTTCAACTGGTGGGATTACCCCACCACCGATAACGTCTGGCCTGCCGAAATGAACCAGCAGCTGAATCCGGATGTGACAGTTCGCGGCAAGGGGGTG
Source organism: Pseudomonadota bacterium (assembly GCA_021851345.1). Taxonomy (GTDB): domain Bacteria; phylum Pseudomonadota; class Gammaproteobacteria; order Burkholderiales; family Gallionellaceae; genus Gallionella. The sequence continues at coordinate 9,831 of JAJZEQ010000151.1, read as the reverse complement.
ATGGAAAAATGCACCTTCTGTATTCAGCGGGTGACGGTGGCCAAGAACGACGCGAAAACCCAGGGTCGGCTCGTGCGTGATGGTGAAGTGCAAACGGCCTGCCAGCAAGCCTGCCCGACCAGTGCCATCACTTTCGGCAACCTGGTTGATCCAAATTCCACAGTGCACAGGAAATGGCAAGCCCAGCAAGTCGAGTTGGACAAGGATGAGCAAACCAAGGATATGGCGGAGGGCGGGAGCGAACTGCGCGGTTACAGAATTTATGAACAACTGCGCCCGTTTCCCTCGGTCATGTACATGGAGCGCGTGCGCGAAAGCGCAATTTAAATCGGCAAAATCACTGCAATTTCTTTAGGAAACACACGATGAAAGACATTCGCGAAGACATCGCCTGGGCACAAATCAACAAGGATGTGCTCAAGAGTTTGGAAAATCCCAGGAAACTTTATTGGGTGATATTGTTCATCGCAATCGCCATGGTCGGGGTTGCCGTGGGCTGCGAGGTATACCAGTACAACGTGGGTTTGGGAGTGGGAAACTTTGACAATCCGCACGTGTGGGGGTTGTACATCGCAACTTTCATCTTCTGGATCGGCATGAGCCACTCGGGCACCTTGCTGTCCGCGATCCTGCATCTGATGCACGCCGACTGGCGCAAGCCGATCTATCGTTTTGCCGAGGCCATGACCACTTTTTCCCTGATGACTGCCGGCTTGTTTGTGGCGGTGCATCTGGGCCGGGTCTGGCAGATTTATTTCGCACTCCCCTATCCGAATATGCGCCAGGTGTGGCCGAATTTTCAGTCGCCGCTGCTGTGGGATGCAATGGCGATCTTCACTTACCTGAGTTCATCGATCCTGTTCCTGTATGTGGGGATGATCCCGGATCTGGCGATATGCCGCGACAACATGCATCCGGGCTGGCGCAAGAAACTGTACACCGCCATAGCGCTGGGTTGGGAAGGAACGGACCGCCAGTGGCGCAATTTCCGCATCACCTATCTGACCATCGCCTGTTTTCTGATTCCGCTGGCAGTGTCGGTGCATTCCATCGTGGCATCCGATTTTGCAATGTCGCAGCAGCCCGGCTGGCACATCACTTCTTTCCCGCCCTATTTTGTGGCCGGGGCGCTGTATTCCGGTTGCGCCGCTATCATCACGCTGTTCATCATCCTGCGCTACGTGTTCAAGTTTGAAGAATACATGACCATGTCGATCCTGAAGAAGATCGTGCGTTTGACATTCGCGATTTCGATGGTCTGGACATACCTGAACCTGGTTGAGTACGCAACGGTCTGGTACGGCCATGATGAGGCCGCCAAACATCTGCTGATTCAAAAAGCTACCGGTACGTATGCCCCATTCTGGTGGACGATGAATTTTTGTGGTTCGGTAGTCCCGTTCATCATGTTTTTCAAACGCTTCCAGACCCATATCCCGGTGATGTTTTCCGTATCGCTGCTGCTTAATCTCGGTATGTGGCTGGAACGCTGGATGATTGTTTCGCCGACTTTTGCCGACGGCTATTATCCGTGGACATGGGATCATGACCAGTGGCCGAGTTTTGTGCAGTGGGGCATCGTGTTCGGCAGCTTTGGCTGGTTCACGATGTTGTTCATGATTTTCTGCAAGATATTCCCGTCAGTCTCCATGTATGAGGTCAAGGAAATGGTTTATCACCGCAGTCAGGCAACTAAAAAACTGCAGGCAACCGGTAAGCTTGCCGCAACCGGGAAGGGGGCACACTAAATGGGCAAACGTCATTTACTCGCGCTGTTCAACAATTTTGACGAGGCTGAAGCCGTGGTCAGGGAGTTGCGCAGTGTCAGCCTTAAAGGCTTCGATGCAAGCAAAGACATGATAGTGAAATCGCCTATAGAGCATCCCGAGGTGGAAGAATTTCTGGGTAACAAGCCGGTTCGTGTCCAGTGGTTTACGCTGGCGGGTGCTCTGGGAGGCGGTTCGCTGGCGTTCTTGCTGATCTCGGCTTCGCAAGGCAATTTCTTTGCGCAAATGAAAGGCGGCAAGCCCATCGTTCCATTTCCGCCCAATTTCGTGCTGACCTATGAGATGTTTATTTTGGGCGGCGTATATATCTCGGTGCTCGGTTTCTTGATATGCGCGGGTCTGCCCGCCAGACGCTCGCCGTTGTACAGCGTGAAGGTTTCCGAAGACCAGATCGGCATCCTGGTGAAATCCGATGAAGGCTCCAGTACTGCCCTGAAGTCAATTTTCACCAAACACAAAGCATTGGAAATCCAGGAAGAGGCGGGGAAATGAAGAATTTATCCTTGGCAGTTTTATTATTGTTTGCACCCATGTTGGCACATGCATGGCCATGGTCCATGGACCAGGGCAACCAGATCAGCGTCAAGCCCCAGGAGAGTGTCGATCCGGCCAATCCGGGCATGAATCCTTTTCCGAAACGTTCGGTGCCGGTCCCGGGCACCGCTACTTCCTCGATAGAGGTAAAGGATAAAGATGCTGCATTCAAGCTGGTAAATCCAGTTCCGGTAACTGCAAGAACTGTTGATATGGGGCATCGCCTGTTCACGATTTACTGCGTGCCCTGCCACGGTAAGTCGGGTACCGGCGACGGGTATGTGGGAGCCAAATTGATCATGCAGCCATGGAATCTGACCTCAAGTAACGACATACACCCGTGGGATTCCAAGGATTACCCGGATGGTTACATCTTCGGCATGATGACCTTCGGCGGCGCGGTGATGCCGCTCTATGCCATGGACTTGACTCCCACCGAGCGTTGGGAAGTAGTGAATTACGTCCGCGCAGTACTGCAGAAAAGGGGAATACCCCCTGCTGCTGCCACAGCACAGAAGACAAAATAGGAGGCGGTCAAAATGTTTTCATTCAGCAACTGGTCGGTTTTGACCGTGAACTTTCTGGTGGTGCTTTATCTGGCCCTGGGCGGGGTTACATTATGTGCGGTGTTGCATCTGGTGGGCGCGCGCTGGAGATACCAGGTGCGGCTTTTGGCGAGTTCTCTGTTCGCATTGTTTCCGCTGGCGTTTGTGCTGCTGATTGTGCTGCTCGCCAACGGAGCCTCGACTTTCCCGTGGCTAAAGGAAACCGGCGCGCATGAGCACCATCTTTCCGGTTGGCTTAACTACACCTTCTTGGTTACGCGAGAAGTACTGGGCATGCTGCTGGTTATGGCGATACACTGGGTCTTCATCAAGCGCCAGGCTGTCAGCGAACGGAGTGCGGAGGACGCGGCTCGCTTTCACAGGATAGCCTGCTGGATTCCCTATGTTTACGTGCTGTACGGCACGATGGTGGGGTGGGATTTTGAAATGACCATGCTGCCTTCCTGGCACAGCGCGATCTATGGGATGCAGCAATTTGTCAGCAACTTTGGCATGTTCCTTTCGTTCCTGGTGATCTGGATTTACACCTTGAACAGTCGCGGCAAACTGGTGCACCCGGTGGAAACTTATGTCTACAATTACCTCGCGCAAATGCTCCTGGCCTTTACGCTGCTGTGGGTTTATACCTTTTTCGCGCAATACCTGACCATCTGGTACGGTAACCTGCCATACGAGCGTAATCGAGTTGACGCTATGCAAAACGGCGATTACACCTTTATCTGGTGGGCAATGATCGCTCTTAAACTGGTGATCCCGTTTTCCACTCTTGCCTTCCCGTACACGCGCCACAATGTCAAAGCGACCGTAGCCGTGGCCACCTGCATCATCATCGGCACGTTGTTCGAGCGTTTCGTGTGGATAGGCGGTTCTAACGGCGGAGTCGGGACATATCCCATATTAGCTGCTATAGTGGTAAGCGGTGTAGTCGCGGCGATCGGGTTTTACCTGGTGCGGATGCGTTTGCAAAGCATTCAATTGGTTAAAGGGTAATTTGTATTTATGATGAGATTGTATTCGGGGACTTCATGTCCCTATAGCCACCGTTGCCGGATAGTATTGTTTGAAAAAGGCATGGATTTTGAAGTGATCGATGTGGATTTGATGAACAAATCCGAGGATGTCGCTGCCATCAATCCATATGGAAAAGTACCGGTACTGGTCGAGCGGGAACTGGTTTTGTATGAAGCCAACATCATCAACGAATATATTGATGAGCGTTTTCCGCATCCCCAGTTGATGCCCCCGGATCCTGTCATGCGCGGCCGGGCGCGCCTGTTTCTGCATCGCTTCGAGCACGAAATCTACAGTCAAGTCGAAATCATAGAGCATGGCGTGGTGAAGTCCGCCGACAAGGCGCGTGTCGTGATACGCGATAACCTGACCCAGCTTGCGCAGATACTGAGCAATCAGAAGTTCTTGTTGGGGGATGAGTTCTCCATGCTGGATGTGGCAATTGCGCCGCTGTTGTGGCGGCTCGATCACTACGGGATACAGATGAGTAAAGAAGCTACGCCGCTGATGAAATACGCCGAGCGGTTATTTTCCCGGCAAGGTTTTATTGATTCGCTGACGGCTTCCGAAAGAGCAATGCGCAAGTGATTCAAACACAATTCGTCTGCGCTGTGCCGGTTGGCTGCTCATGATCCGGAACAAATGCGGCCATGTCTTCGGTTGTACATGAGTACCCTGGTTTCCGGTTTGTTTTATTTTTGAACTGCGATTTAAATGACCGACTTGTCCATGCGCCCGTACTTGATCCGTGCGATTTACGAATGGTGTATCGATAACGGTTTTACCCCCTATTTGGCTGTTCGAGTCGATGAGCACACCGAGGTACCCCGGGCTCATGTCAAGAATGGAGAGATAGTGTTGAATCTCAGTGCTGATGCGGTGCGCAACCTGTTAATGGGCAACGAGATGATCACCTGCACCGGGCGTTTCGGCGGCGTCTCGTTCAATCTTATGGTGCCAGTGGCTGCGGTTACCGGCATATTTTCCAAAGAGACCGGGCAGGGTCTGGTGTTTCAAGGGGATGTCACCCAGTCCCCGCCGCCCGCCTCGGGCGTCGATGTTGTCAAGGCAAAATCTTCCAGGCCGCAATTGAAAATCATCAAATAAAAAAAGCCGCAGAATCTGCGGCTTTTTTGCGTTGAGGGATACTCTTGCTAAACAGCCGCCGGAAGCGCCAGAAGCGCGTGCATCTGGCTCATGGCTTTCTGTTCAATTTGGCGTATGCGTTCTGCGGAAACATTGAATTCAGCGGCCAAGTCATGCAGCGTCGCCGCGCTACCTTCATCGCACAGCCATCGAGCTTCAACGATGCGGCGGCTGCGCTCGTCCAGACATGCCAATGCATTTTCCAAGCCCGAAGTTTGCAACTGTTCGCGCTCTGCTGTTTCCAGAATATGCGATGGTTCGTGCTCCTCGTTGTCGGCCAGATATTGGATGGGCGCGTAACTCTCGTCGTCTTCGCCAATGGCAGGTTCCAGTGCCACCTCATGTCCTGCGAAACGGGCCTCCATATCTGCCACGTCGTGTTCGCTGACGTTGAGTTGTTGGGCGATCTCGCGGATTTGCTGCGGTTTCAGGGGTTCCAGACCTTTCTTCATGCTGCGCAGATTAAAGAACAGCTTGCGTTGCGACTTGGTGGTGGCAATTTTTACCAGACGCCAGTTGCGTATCACGAATTCATGGATTTCGGCGCGTATCCAGTGTAGCGCAAATGAGACCAGGCGCACTCCGCGATCCGGGTCGTAGCGTTTCACCGCTTTCATCAGGCCAATGTTGCCTTCCTGAATCAGGTCGGCCTGCGGTAGCCCGTAACCGGCATAGCCGCGCGCCACGCTAACCACCACGCGCAAATGAGATAGCACCAACTCGCGTGCGGCATCCAGGTCATTTTCAGTTTTGAAACGCATGGCCAAGGCCATCTCATCCTCTTGCGAGAGTATCGGGAATCGGTTGACAGTCTGGACATAGCCCTCCAGGCTGCCAACGGCAGACGGGATGGGTAAACTCATAGTGGCACTCATTGTATTTCCTCCTTATGCAATATTTTAGCACTCGCAGCATAAGAGTGCCAAGTTCAAAAATGGTTCGGCAGAATCAAAAAAAGCATGCGTGCAACCAGGCATGTAAATTACAATCGGACGCAAACATGCGCGTTTCAACCTGGATTCCCTTGCTTAAGGAAGCAGCGCGAAATGGCGCTGGCAGGAGTGGGATTTGGGCCTGCGTTTATCTGGCGGTAGATACCGTCTCCTTAAACCGTGATATTGTGCGCCCTGAAGTGGCGTTGGGAGGTTGGGCTGGTGAATCTCGTTGCAAAAATAGCTATGTTCCCTTGTCGAATGGGTACGCAAAACCCGGCAAATGTACCCGTAAATTATCTGGGAAAAGTATGAAAAAAATCATTCTTCTTCTGGCAGCAATGATGGCGGGTGTGACTTTAATGCCAGAAGTATCGGCGTTGCCTTTGTTTGCCCGCCAAACCGGTATGGCATGTTCTGCCTGCCATTTCCAGCACTTCCCGATGCTGAATGGTTTTGGCCGGGCTTTTAAGTCCACTGGCTACACCATGATAGGAGCTGAGGGGAAAGTGGAAGGTGAAGGTCTGAGCATACCCGACACCCTGAACATGGCAGTTTCAACCACCACGGGATATGAGAAATCCAACCAGGCTCCCGGTGCTGCAGGCGTAAATTCAACCGGGGATGGCGCATTCTATGTTCCGGGAAACGGCGGAGTGTTGTCTCTGCAATTCGGTGGCCGGGTGAGTGGCAACGCCGGTTTCCTGGCGGAAGTCGCCAAGGGCGGCGCGGTGGAAGGCACTACGGTAAGCGGTGTTCGCAGCTCCGCAAAAATGCCTGTCCTGTACGATGTCAGCGCATCCGGTTATAAATGGGCGGAAGGATCGCGTATAGGCTTCGTACCGTTCAGCACCGATGCCAATGGCGCATCCTACGGCTTTGAATTGCTGAATACCGGGGCCAATGCCGTGCAACAGATGAGCGATACCCCCGGGCTGAATGGCGCGCACAGCGCAGTGCTGTCGGCACAGCAATATATCGGGACCGCCGGTGCTGCCACAGGTATTGCATTTGTGGCAAGCAGCCCGCTGGGTTTCATCAACCTGACCAAATACGACCAGACCGGAATCGCGCAGGGCAGCCTGGCGGTTCTGGGCTCCACCTATCTGCGTGTTGCCGGATTGTTCGATCTGGCCGGATGGGATGCCGGTGCGGGCTTCCAGAACTGGAGCGGCAGCTCGCTCAATTCTGCCGGCAGCCCTGCCATGGCGCCGGCAAGCTACGGGGTAATCTCAACCAAGGCAAGCGCCGTTGACGGCCAGATGCAAGGCCGGCTGGGTGACATGCCGGTGGGTTTTTACGCAAGCTATGCCTGGGCGCCGGCCAATTCTGCAAACGCATACAATATGGATCCCGCTGCGGCGGTGTTGGGCACCGCCGTTGCGGGTGCCAACGGTACGGCGACCAAGAGTGCGCTCAATTTTTCGTTTGAAATGGGCATCATTCCCGACAAAGCCACGCTGGGTGCTGCCTTTCGTTACGGCAGGAGCGGCGTTGCTGTAGGGACTGCCAGCAATGCAAGCGATAATGCAATCACGCTGGTTGCCACTTACAAGTTGGCGCAGAATATGCTCGCATCATTTACCCTCACCAGCGCGAGTGGACAATACTGGGATGCGGCCCACCAGAATGCATTGGGTAGTAAGACCACCACCTTTAATCTGTCAACCCTCTTCTGAATTTGTTGTAAATCTGCAACAAACTTTTCTCCACGGTTATCCAAAACCATGATAACTTTGCGCCACAAATGTGATAGGGAGTTTGTCATCATTTGGGTTGTAACGTTATCAGCGACTTGTTGGCGTTAACCAGCGGCTTATGCCACCGTATTTTTTGGTGGCTTGGCCGAATGGCTATACAAGGCAGTTCCAGCACGGCCGCATGATTATCAAAATCTCGTCAACGATTATAAAGAGGGAGTTACCATGCAATTAAAGAATACACTTTGGGCGGTCTTTGCGTTGCTTTCCGCAGCGCTTTGGGCACCGCAGGCAAATGCGATTCCCGCATTCGCGCGTCAGGTTGGAATGGCTTGTAGCGCCTGTCACTACCAGCACTTTCCGGTACTGAACAGCTTCGGTCGTGCCTTTAAAGAAGGCGGTTACACGATGGTAGGCGCGCAGGAAAAGATTGAAGATACAACTGCGCCAGGAGTTTCGATTCCTGCAGTGCTGAATGCGGCTTTGGTCGGCTATATTGCCGATACCAAGACCAATGGCCCGACAGCCACTGCTGGTACGGCTAAAACGAGCAACGACAACTCCTTGCAGATTCCGCAACAGGTCAGCCTGTTCCTGGCTGGTCGCGCCGGAGAGCACACTGGTTTCGAGGCCGAGATCAATTTGACTCCTGGCACCGGCGGTACGATACCCGATGGTTCCATCGGCCTGATCCGTTTCAAGGTGCCGTTCGTATATGACGTGGGCAACGTGAAAGCCGGGCTGGTTCCGTTCAGCACCGGCCTCGGCGCAGCTGACAGCTTCGAAGTGCTGAACACCGGCGCGGTTGCGGTACATACCTTCAACCAGAGCGATTCGGCAGTGGTTTCCGCCCAGCAATACATCGGCACTGCAACGGCTGCATCCGGGCTGGCCTTCATCGCCAGCAATGACAACTTCTTTGCCAACTTCGCTAAGTGGGGCGCCAATCAGGGGGCCGGTACTTCCGGTTCGCCGACTTCTAACTACCTGCGTGCCGCGTGGACTACCAGCCTGATCCCCGGCTTCGACAGTGCGATTGGCTTCCAGGCATGGACTGGTACCAGCGGCTTGGATAATGGCGGGGTGAATCCAATGGTACTCACGGATACCAAGGCAACAGCAATCGACGCGCAGATGATGGGCGACGTGGGTGGCTTGCCTCTGCTGTTGATCGCTTCGTATGCGAACGCTCCAGCATCTGATGTTACTACTCCAGGCGTTAATCAAAACCTGTTTAATGCAAGTGGATTGTCGAAGAAATCGTTCAATATCGGCGCGGAACTCGGCGTGATCCCGGGCGTGGCTACCGTGCAGCTCGGTATGCGTCGTGCCAACTCCGGTGGATATGTTGATGCTGCAACCGCTGCAAGCGGAAATGCCACCGACAATGCGATCCTGATAGGCGCGACTTACAATTTTGCGCTGAACATCAGGGGGGAAGTGACATACGCCAAGTCTAGCGGCAGTATGTACAACGCAGCGAATGCAGCAGCAGCAGGTGCTGCATATACAGGCACCAACTTCACCATGATAGATCTGGCTTTCGGATTCTAAGCTAGGACAAACCTATCGTGCCGGGTCAAACCGGCAAGACTTTAACCCGCCACCCTCAACAGGTGGCGGGTTTTTTTCGCCCTGCATTTTCCGTTTGTTATTTTTTGTTCAGCAATGCCTGCAGGCCGGCGAACGGATTATGGGTCGCCGCGGAAGAGTGATTGTCTGAAATGCCGGGCCGGGCCTGTTGTTCGAGCAGGCGCATGTGCTCGTTATCGTGGCAATACAGGCACAGCAGTTCCCAGTTGCTGCCGTCCGGCGGGTTGTTGTCGTGATTGTGGTCTTTGTGGTGCACCGTCAGTTCGCGCAGGCGCGCGCCGGAAAACTCGCGGCCGCAGCGTCCGCAGATCCACGGGAATAACTGCATGGCGCGCTCGCGGTAAGTCGCCGCGCGTTCGTCGCTATGCCGCCGTGCTTCGGCGACGACGCGGTCGAGTCGTGAGTGATCTGGGGTGGTGCGTTTTGGCATGATTGCAGGCTCGCGGGGGGCGCGTGGCATCGCGCCCTCAACGTCGGGCGCAGTGGCTTTGCATAACCATACGGACTGGCAAAAGATACCGGCAAAGTCTCTGCCTGCCTTGCGCCCCGCCTCAGTGAGGCT
>JAJZEQ010000036.1 GCA_021851345.1 Pseudomonadota bacterium | reverse complement strand
CAGCACCAGCTGCTTTTTAAGCAAAGGCCACCAGGCGATGTAAAGCCGCGCGTTGTTGATGGATGCGAATTCCCTGGCGCTGTTGCGCTCGCTCAGCGACATCTTGCCGGAATCCAGCCCCAGCTTGGGGAAAAAGGTCAGCTTCAGGTCGCCCTGCAACACCAGATCGCGCTGGGAGTGCGCTTTGACGTACTGGACGATCTCGGTTTTGAATCTGTTCGCGTCGACCAGATAGAGAAACAAGCCAATTGCAGCCGGGATCATCAGGATGATCAGCAGCAACGCGGCCAAGCCGGCGCGCCAGTGCTCCTTGGCGAAGGATTCGGCAAACGGTATCTTGATGCCGAAAATTGAAACCAGGACACCGGTGATACCGAACAGTCCGAGAGCCGAATTCTTGATTGCCTTCATTCATTGATCCCTATGCTGTGGTGCGCAGATCATGCCGGGATAATTGTAACCTTGCCGGGTATTGCCGTGGGGCCCGGTTCAATCTCCCCGGTAAGTACGCCTTCCAAATTGAGCATGAATGTTGTAATGACAACCAGCCCGATCAGCGCCCACCCGGACCGCGCTGCTCCGGGCGCAGCCGCAGCGCCAGCAACTCCTCCGCAGTATCGGCATCCACCGGCTTGCCGGCGGCATCCACCAGCGGCTGCTCGGAATCGTTCCAGCCGCGCACCCCGGTTTTGAGCGAGACCACGCCGGTATAGCCCATCTGCTGCATCACGTCCGCAACCAGCGCCGACCGGTAGCCGGAACGGCAGATCACTACAATATCCAGTCCCCGTCCGGCGACCAGCAACGGCAGGGTCTCGTCGAAGCCCCATTCGCAGGATTGCTCCAGCACCCCGCGCGGCACGTTGATCGCCCCGGGGATATGCAGCACGGCAAATTCGGCCGGTTCGCGCACGTCGAGCAGCAGCGCTTCCTTGCCCTCGGCCAGCTGCTTGCTCAGGTCCCATGGCTGGATCTCTTTCACGCGCGTGAGCGCGTCGGTGACCAGGTCGGTGTAGCGTTTCACGGCCGCTCGAATACCGCGATCGACTCGACATGCGAGGTATGCGGAAACATGTTCATCACCCCGGCGGATTTCAACACGTAGCCGCGTTGCACCAGTTCGGCGGCATCGCGCGCCAGTGTGCCCGGGTTGCAGGAAACGTAAACAATCCGGCGCGGGGCAAACTCACCGCCCAGCGATTTCACCAGCTCGATCGCACCGTCGCGCGGCGGGTCGATCAGCAGCTTGTCGAATCGGCCGAGACTGAAAAAAGTCTCCGCTGTGATCGCAAACAGGTTCATCGCGGAAAATTTGGTGTTACCGGCCAGGCCATTCAATTCGGCATTCTGTCTGGCGCGAGCCACCAAAGTTTCGCTGCCTTCGATGCCCAGCACCTGTGCACCGCTGCGCGCGATCGGCAGCGTGAAGTTGCCCAAACCGCAGAAAAAATCCGCGATGCGCTCGCCCGGTTGCGGGTCGAGCAAACGCATCGCGCGGCTGATCATCACGCGATTCAGCGCGCTGTTCACCTGGGTGAATTCACTCGGCGCGAACGGCATCGTGATGCCGAACTCCGGCAGGCTGTAGGAAAGAGGCGGTGCGTTTAGCGGGTGGAACGGCGCGATGGTGTCATAGCCCTTGGATTGCAGCCAGAACTGGATTTCGTGCTTGTCGGCAAAAGCGCGCAGCGCGCTTTCATCTTCGCTGCTGGGCGTATCCATCACGCGCAGCACCAGCACATCGACGTGATCTCCCACCGCCACCTCGATCTGCGGCACGCGATCGCGTATCGACAGGCCGCTGATCAATTCGGCCAGCAGCGGCAGCAGCCCGGCGATCTTCGGCGCGAGTATCTCGCAGCTGTGCATGTTGGCGACAAAGCTGCTGCGCTTCTCGTGAAAACCGACCAGCGTCTTGCCCTTTTTGATCACATGCCTGACCGAAAGCCGCGCGCGCTCGCGATAGCCCCAGGTCTGGCCGTAGATCGGGCGCAATATGGTTTCCGCCCTGACCTTGCCGATGTGCCACAGGCTGTCTTCGAGGATGCGCTGCTTGACCGCGACCTGCGCCCTTGCGTCCAGGTGCTGCATCGAGCAGCCGCCGCACACGCCGAAGTGCTTGCATTTCGGCTGCACGCGCATCGCCGAAGACTTGTGTATCGCGGTGACTTGCGCCTGCTCGAACGACGGCTTCTTGCGGTATGAGCTGTAGCTGACCACTTCGCCGGTCAGCGCGCCCTCGATGAAGATCACCTTGCCTTCGGTGCGCGCAACACCGCGGCCTTCCTGGTCCAGCGATTCGATGGTTACCCTGTTTTCAGTAGACATATCATTGATACTTCCATAATTCATGACAACCTTGCCGTCATTGCGAACGAAGTGAAGCAATCCAGCGGTTTGTATTACTGGATTGCCACGTCGGCTTCGCCTCCTCGCAATGACGGGTGTTTGTGCCATCGCTCGCAGCTGAAGCCTTGTTGCAATGACGAGGCATTCTGGATTCCCGCTTGTCCGAAGGACAGTTTATCCTGAGTCCATCGAAGGGCGGGAAGGACGTGCCAGTTTTTTAATTTCTTCTTACCGCAGTCCGAAAGATGCGCCACTGTCATCAAATTGGAAAGCCTCAACACATGCGCCCTCAGAAAAGCCGGGGCGCCATATCATCTTGATATGTTATTTTTTCTGCTCTGGCCAGGCTGCGAGGAATTCTTTCCAGTGCGGCTGGTCGAGCTTGGCCAGTTCCGTGCGCACCAGTTCGCATTCCTTCTGGTAGCGCGCCCGCGTCAGCACGCCGCGCATCATCTGGAAGCGCGCGAACACCAGATAGGTGTTGGCCACGTCGGTCTCGCAATAATTGCGGATCTCGTCCAGCCTGCCCTGCTGGTAGGCCTCCCACACCTTGCTGCCGTCCATGCCCAGCTTGCCGGGAAAGCCGATCAGTTTGGCCAGCTCGTCCAGCGGCGCGTTGGCGCGCCCGGTATACATCGCCAGCAGGTCCATCAGGTCGAGATGGCGCGAATGGTAACGGCTGATGTAGTTGTTCCACTTGAAATCCTTGTCGTCCTCGCCCTGGTCCCAGTAGCGCGCGCACTGCACGCCGTGGATCAGGCCGCGATAATGCAGCACCGGCAGATCGAAGCCGCTGCCGTTCCACGACACGATCTGCGGGGTGTATTTGTCGATGCCGTCGAAAAAGCGCTGGATGATGGAACCCTCATCCTCGTGCAGATCACCGAGCGACCAGACCTTGAAGTTGTCGCCCTCGCGCAGTGCGCAGGAGATAGCCACGACGCGTTGCAGATGGTGGGGCATGAAGTCGCTGCCGGTCTTCTGGCGGCGCAACTGGAAAGCCATTTCCGCGACTTCCGCATCGCTGATGTGCGCATCCAGCTCGTGCAGGGTGCGCAACCCGGCTATGTCGGGTATGGTTTCAATATCGAAGACAAGAGTGGGGTTCATCACAACAACACCGTAAATGAGCAGGCGCGGATATTACCAAACCCCCGCAAAGTGCATCGCGAAATTAAAATACAAACATAGCGACAAGACCGGCGACCATGCCTGACAGTGCCACCCCGGCGGCGATCACGAGACGGGTGCGCAGGCTGAAGACACGGCGGAGCATGACCAGCGAAGGCAGGCTGACCGCAGGCAGCGTCATGATGAGCGCCCCGGCGGGACCCGCGCCCATGCCCAATGCGAACATCGCCTGTACGATGGGCACTTCTCCCGCAGTGGGGATGACGAACAATGTGCCGGCGAG
>JAJZEQ010000323.1 GCA_021851345.1 Pseudomonadota bacterium | reverse complement strand
GGCCGGACAACGTGGCCTACATCATCAACGATGCACAGGCGAAAGTGCTGCTGTTCGAGACCGCCGAGCAATGGCAGGCGCTGCGCACGGTGCGCGATCAACTTGGCGGAATCAAGCGCCTGGTCAGCATCGACAAAATACCGGAGGACAACGAGCCGCGCTTGCAATGCGCGCAGGATTGGCTGCCGGCACAGGGCAGCAAGGGCTGGGAACGCGTGCGCGACCGCGATTCGCTTGCCACCGTCATCTACACTTCCGGCACCACGGGCAAACCCAAGGGCGTGATGCTGTCGCACTACAACATACTGTACAACGCCTACGCGTCGAGCATGATCTTCAGTCTTCAGCCAGATGACTGTTCGTTGTCCTTCCTGCCGCTGTCGCATACCTTCGAGCGCACGATGTCGTGTCTTTTCATGATGGCCGCAGGCACGGTGGCCTATGCGCGTTCCATCCCGCTGCTATCGGACGATCTGTTGATCATCCGTCCGACCGCGCTGGTCGCGGTGCCGCGCATATACGAGCGCATTTACAACGCGATCCATGCCAAGCTTGAAGATGGTCCGCCACTGCGTCGCAAGCTGTTCAATCTGGCAGTGGATGTGGGCTGGCATCGTTTCGAGCGCCAGCAGGGCAGGGCTGGCTGGCACCCGAAGTTGCTGTTGTGGCCGCTGCTGAAACGGCTGGTGGCCGACAAGGTGATGGACAGGCTGGGAGGCCGTTTGCGAATTTCCATCAGCGGGGGCGCGGCCCTGTCCCCCAAGGTGTCGCGCCTGTTCATCGCGTTCGGTTTGCCGCTGATCCAGGGGTATGGCCTGACCGAAACCAGTCCGGTGATCAGCGCAAATCATGTCGATAACAACTATCCGTCCAGCGTGGGCCTGCCCTTGTCCGGTATAGAAGTGCGCATCGGCGAGCACAATGCGCTGCTGGTGCGCGGCCCATCCAACATGCTCGGCTATCTGAACAACCCCGCCGCTACGGCCGCGATGATAGACAAGGACGGCTGGTTGAACACCGGCGATACCGCACGCATCAGCGAGACCGGGCACATCTACATCACCGGACGGCTCAAGGAGATTATCGTGATGTCCAATGGCGAAAAAGTGCCGCCGGCCGACATAGAGGAAGCCATCCTGCGCGACCGCCTGTTCGAACAGGTGATGGTGTACGGCGAGGGACGGCCCAAGCTGGTGGCGCTGGCGGTGGTCAATCCCGAACAATGGCAGGCATTCGCGCAACAGGTCGGGGTGCGCGCCGATATGCGGGAATCGCTGCACGACAGCCGTGTCGAGCAACAGGTGCTGGATCGCATCGCGGAACAGATCAGGGAATTTCCCGGCTACGCAAACGTGCGCCGTGTGCTGTTGCTGACCGAGCCGTGGAGCATAGAGAACGGCTTGCTGACACCTACCCTCAAGCTCAAGCGTCCGCAGGTGGCAGCGCGTTACGCCGAACAGATCGAACAACTTTATGAAGGGCGTTAATCTTGGATGACCATCAGCACACTACATTGCCCCAGCGCGAACCGACTATCCGTGTCGTTGCCATGCCCAGCGATTGCAACTATACCGGCGATGTGTTCGGCGGATGGATCATGGCGCAAGTGGATATTGCCGGGAGTATCCCCGCTGTGCATCGCGCCAGAGGCAGGGTGGCCACGGTCGCGGTGAATTCCTTCGTGTTCAAGCAGCCGTTGTTCATGGGTGATTTGGTGAGCTTTTATACGCATATCGTCAAGGTCGGGCGCACTTCCATCACGGTGAATGTAGAGGTGTATTCGCAGCGCGACCCGGCCAAGCCGATATGCGTCAAGGTCACCGAGGCCACGCTGACCTATGTGGCAGTCGGTGAAGACCGCAAACCGCGCCCGGTGCCGCCGGAAGATCAATAGCAAGTCGTCCACAGATTACACAGATTTGCGCAGATTCATTTCAATCTGAGGTAATCGGCGTAATCTGCGGATAAATGATTCAAATATTCGGAGATGACAATGAACGAAAATTTCAATATCCGCAAAGTCGCCGTGCTGGGCGCGGGCGTGATGGGCGCGCAAATCGCTGCGCACATGGTGAATGCCAATGTCGAGACGCTGCTGTTCGAGCTGCCTGCGAAGGATGGCGACAAGAACGGCAATGTCAACAAGGCGCTAGACGGCCTGAAGAAGCTCGAGCCCGCGCCCGCCGCCAGCCCGGCGAAGCTCACTTTCATCCAGCCGTCCAACTACGAGCAGCACCTGGAAAAACTGCGCGAGTGCGACCTGGTGATCGAGGCGATCGCCGAGCGCATCGACTGGAAATCCGACCTTTATCACAAGGTTGCACCTTACCTTGGCGAGCAGACCATCTTCGCGACCAATACTTCGGGCCTGTCGATCAACAAGCTCGCGGAAGCGTTCCCGGAGCAGCTGCGCCACCGCTTCTGCGGCATCCATTTCTTCAACCCGCCGCGTTACATGCATCTGGTCGAGCTGATCCCGTGCACCGGCACCGAGGCATCGCTGCTCGACCAGCTCGAGGAGTTCCTGGTCTCCACGC
This sequence comes from Pseudomonadota bacterium, assembly GCA_021851345.1. Taxonomy (GTDB): domain Bacteria; phylum Pseudomonadota; class Gammaproteobacteria; order Burkholderiales; family Gallionellaceae; genus Gallionella. The sequence continues at coordinate 1,235 of JAJZEQ010000323.1, read as the reverse complement.
TGGGCAAGGGCGTGGTGCGCGCCAAGGACACTCCCAACTTCATCGCCAACCGCATCGGCGTGTTCTCGATGCTGGCCACCCTGCACCACGCGCGCGCATACAACCTCGGCTTCGAAATCGTGGATGCGCTGACCGGGCGCTACCTCGGCCGTCCCAAGAGCGCCACCTTCCGCACGCTGGACGTGGTCGGCTTGGACGTGTTCGCGCACGTGGTCAACACGATGCGCGAGAACCTGGCCGACGACCCGTGGCACAGGCATTTCGAATTGCCGGACTGGATGAACCGGCTGGTGGAGCAGGGTGCGCTCGGGCAGAAGACCAAAAAGGGCATCTACCAGAAGATCGGCAAGGAAATTCGCGTGCTGGACCTGCACACCGAGGAATACCGGCTGTCCGACGGCGAGGCGGATTACGCCGTGAAGGAGATACTGCGCGAGCGCGACTGGGCGAAGAAACTCGCCGGGCTGCGCGCCAGCCAGCATCCTCAGGCGAAATTCCTGTGGGCGACGTTCCGCGACGTGTTCCACTACTGCGCGCTGCAGCTGGGCAGCATCGCAAACAACGCGCGCGACCTCGACCTCGCGGTGCGTTGGGGCTTCGGCTGGGACACCGGCCCGTTCGAGATCTGGCAGGCGGCGGGCTGGCAGCAAGTGGCGGGCTGGATCAACGCCGACATCGCGGCAGGCAAGGCGATGTCCGATGCGCCGCTGCCCGCGTGGGCCACCGATCCGGCCCGCACCGGCGTGCACACTGCGCAGGGTTCTTTCTCACCCTCTCCCTCCGCTACGCTCCACCCTCTCCCGCAAGCGGGAGAGGGGAAACCAGGCTCATCCCCTCTCCCCTCAGTGGGAGAGGGGCAAGGGGAGAGGGGAGGTTCAGGCAGCTATCAGCCCCGCTCCACGCTTCCCGTCTATCGCCGCCAGCTGTTTCCCGACCGCCTGCTCGGCGAGCCGGTGCAATACGGCGAGACCGTGTTCGAGACTGATGACATCCGCATGTGGCACAGCGGCGACGGCATCGCGATCCTGAGCTTCAAGTCCAAGATGCACGCGATCAGCAACGACGTGCTGGACGGCATGTTGCGCGGCATCGCCGAAGCCGAGGCGCATTTCAAAGCACTGATCATCTGGCAGACCGAGGCGCCGTTCTCGGCCGGCGCGCACCTGCTGCAACTGATGCAGGGCGTGCAGGAATCCGCAGCCGCGCCTGCCGGCTTGCTCGACAAATTCAAGGGC
>JAJZEQ010000248.1 GCA_021851345.1 Pseudomonadota bacterium | reverse complement strand
ATTGAGATAATCGCCTGCGGTTCGGTTGTGCAATGGGGTGGCTGTATGCTGCCTGGCCCAGAGCTGCTTCAGGCCGGGGAATCTGCGCATGGACAACGCTTCCACCCGCGCATCCTCAATAGTGGAAATCAACGCTCTTTGCCATTTGTCGAATGATTTTTCAGAGAAATGGTTTTTCGAGTAAATGATGTGAGCCGCAGCATGTGCGGAAGCTGCGCGATAGGTTTCAAGACCTGTGAAATGCGGGATTCCGTGAAGGGTGAAATCGTAATAGGCATTGGGCAGATGGATCAGGTCATTCCTGATGAAAGGCTTGCGCCTTTCGCTGCTCCCGGAATCACCATCGATAGCCTTTATGACGAAATTGCAGCCCCACAATGCCTGTAAATATATCCGGATGCGGCGCTGAACATCGATCAGTTGCGTTCTCTTGTGTTCTTTGCGCAAGGCAACCTGGGTCTCGCTGGTAGCCAGGCCAAGATAAGACCGCAACTTGCGTGTAAGGGGATTGAGGGCAGACTTCATTGCGGAATTGCAGTCCAATGTGGCATTAAGCAGGGTGAGCCGGGCTAACCTTTAAAATTCCCCATTGCGCTAACCGGTCACCGGTATCACAAGGAGAAGATGCGGCGATCTCAATTACAAAGCTGCCTGTGACTGTGGTCCACACCGGCTGCCCGCTGCCGGATCAAGCATCCTGTTTCGTCCATATCGCCATTCCTAGCCAATTCTCACAAACTTGTCGCGATTCCTGTATGCCAATATCCAGGAAGCTACGGTCAGCAAGGATGCTATGATTTTAATGGTGAGCGAATGAAACAGCAGCAGGTCAACCACAGTAAAGGCTGTGATGTTGAAGGCGACTATCATGTAAATAATTACCAGCGGCAGCTTGAACATAAATAAATCCTCCTGTTTCAATATTGCGGGGTGGGTTCAACAGGCGATTGCAATCGTGCGTAAAGTTTATCCGCTGGCGTGTGAATCCACAAGGTCCGCAATGCCCAATGATTCAGGTGTGAGCCGATTCGGATCAAAATAATCTGTAATTGCGCGGTCTTCAATGTCAACGGCGCGTTTGCGGGTAATACAGTTGGGCAACTCCGGCAGATAACAGACGATTGAGATTGGCCCGGCTAAGCTGTGCATAGGCTGCATCGGAACGAGGGCGGACTCTTGCAGCCTCGATGTATGCAACTTATTGCGCATGATATAATCCACCATCAGTGAACGATACAGGGGCGGTAGCTGGGGTGGTGGCAGACACCCTTTGGTGCCAAATGCAATCGAAAACAATCCGTGCATGGCATGGCCGTTTTGGTTGCTCCTTATTCACTAGCCACCGTTCAACTTAATTTCAAGGAAACACGAGTATGACCAGCGTAGAAACTGTAAGCGCGTTAGAGCGCCGCCTGAACGCATCTATTCCCCAGCAAGCCATCAATGCCGTGGTGTCGGCCCGACTGAAAAATATCGGACGCAATGCGAAGATCGCGGGTTTTCGTCCCGGCAAGGTGCCCACAAAAATCGTCGAACAGCATTATGGTGCACAGGCGCGGCAAGAAGCATTGAGCGACGCTTTGCAGCAGTCGTTTGCCGAGGCTGCGCAAACCAATAATTTGCGGGTTGCGGGTTTTCCGAAATTCGAAATCAAGACCAGGGACTTGAACGCCGAGCAGATCGAATACAGCGCGACATTCGAAGTTTATCCGGAAGTGGTGGTTGGTGATTTATCGGGAGAAGTGATCGAGCGCCTGGTATATGAGGTAACCCAGGCGGATGTGGATAACACCATTGCCACATTGCGCAAGCAACGCGCCACGTTTGAGAAAGTTGATCGCGCGGCCAAAACCGATGACAGGGTGAACATCGATTTCACCGGCAAGCTGAACGGTGAGGTGTTTGCAGGTGGTGAAGCCAGGGATTACCCGGTGGTGCTGGGGATGGGGAGGATGTTGCCGGAATTCGAGGCGGCTGTCGTGGGCATGAGGATAGGCGAAACCAAGTCCTTTGAACTGACTTTCCCGGAAGATTACAACAGCAAAGATGTGGCGGGGAAAAAAGTGGTTTTTACGATCACCCTGAATCATGTTGAAGAACCAAAGCTCCCGGAAATTAATGCTGACTTTGCCAGGTCCATCGGCGTGCCTGACGCTGATGCGGATAGGTTGCAAGACGAGATTCGCAGTAATCTGGTCAGCGAAATATCGCGCCGATTGAAGGCCCGCAACAAGGATTCGGCAATGAGTGCGCTGTTGAAAGTTGCCGGTTTTGATGTCCCCAGGGTTTTGGTGGACGATGAAGTGCAGGCCTTGATGCAGCAAGCCGCCCAGGAAATGGAGTCGCGCGGGATGAAAATGAAGGGTGTTTCCCTGCCGCCGGAATTGTTCCTGGAGCGCGCCGAGAAGCGCGTCAAACTGGGGCTGATTCTTTCTCATCTGGTGCAGAAGCACGATTTGAATGCAAAACCCGAACAGGTCAAAAGTTTTATCAGGGAATATGCGCAAAGTTTCGACCAGCCCGAAGACGTAATACGTTGGTATGCCTCCGAGCCGGGGCGCATGCGGGAAGTGGAGCACATTGTCCTTGAGGAAAACGTGATGAACTGGACGCTGGGCCAAACCCGGATCACTGACAAGCAGGCCGTATTCAACGAACTTATGGGAACCGCTTAAATGACGCATTATCAAAAATCTGGAAATTCCGCGATGTCTGATTATCAGGAGCCGCAAAACATCGGTTTGATTCCTATGGTTGTGGAGACCAGCGGACGCGGTGAGCGGGCATATGACATTTATTCGCGCCTGCTCAAGGAGCGGGTTGTGTTCCTGGTTGGCGAAGTCAATGATCACAGCGCAAACCTGATCGTGGCGCAAATGTTGTTTCTTGAGTCGGAAAATCCCGACAAGGATATTCACTTTTACATCAATTCACCGGGAGGTTCGGTGACGGCGGGAATGGCGATCTACGACACGATGCAATTCATCAAGCCGAATATCAGCACACTGTGCATCGGTCAGGCGGCCAGCATGGGCTCTTTTCTCCTGGCCGCAGGCGAGAAGGGCAAGCGCTTTTGCCTGCCCAATTCGCGCGTGATGATACATCAGCCCATGGGCGGCTTCCGTGGCCAGGCCTCGGATATCGAGATACATGCGCGCGAAATTCTGTATTTGAAGCAAAGGCTCAATCAAATGCTGGCGCATCACACCGGGCAGTCAGTAGAAACGATTGAGCGGGATACGGATCGCGACAACTTCCTGAGCGCCGAAGACGCGGTCAAATACGGATTGGTTGATCAGGTTCTGGAAAAGCGCACCTAAGAGGTTAGACCCGATATTTTGATGGAAGGATAGTAGAGATGGCTGACGATAAAAATCCAGGCGACAAATTGCTTTACTGCTCATTTTGCGGGAAGAGCCAGCATGAAGTGCGCAAGCTGATTGCGGGACCGTCGGTGTTCGTGTGCGATGAATGCATCACGCTGTGCAACGACATCATGCGCGAGGAGACGCAAAGCGAACAGGTTAAGCTGGGCAAGTCCGACCTGCCGGCCCCCAAGGAAATATGCGCGACCCTGGATGAGTATGTGATCGGCCAGGAGCAGGCCAAGAAGATTCTGTCGGTAGCGGTGTATAACCACTATAAGCGTCTGAAGAGCAATGACAAGGACGGTGTGGAATTATCCAAAAGTAATATCCTGCTGGTCGGCCCGACCGGTTCGGGCAAAACCTTGCTTGCCCAAACACTGGCACGCTTGCTGGATGTGCCTTTTGTGATGGCCGATGCGACCACCCTGACCGAGGCCGGTTATGTCGGCGAGGACGTCGAGAATATCATTCAGAAATTGTTGCAGACCTGCGACTATGACGTTGAAAGGGCTCAACGCGGCATCGTCTACGTGGATGAGATCGACAAGATATCGCGCAAGTCGGACAACCCGTCGATTACACGCGATGTTTCGGGTGAGGGCGTGCAGCAGGCGCTGCTCAAGCTGATAGAAGGCACCAAGGCTTCAATTCCCCCGCAAGGCGGCCGCAAGCATCCGAATACGGAATTTTTGCAGGTTGATACAACCAATATCCTGTTCATCTGCGGTGGGGCATTCGACGGGCTGGAAAAGGTTATTCGCAGCCGTTCCGAGAAGGCGGGCATCGGTTTCGGTGCAACCATCGCGAGCAAAGACCAGCGCAAGACCGGCGAGACCTTGCGCGAGGTCGAGCCGGAAGACCTGATCAAGTTTGGCCTGATTCCGGAGTTTGTCGGACGGTTGCCGGTGATTGCCACTTTGGAAGAGCTGGACGAACCCGCGCTGGTCAAAATCCTGACTGAGCCGAAGAACGCCTTGACCAAACAATATCAGAAGTTGTTTGCGATGGAGGACGTTGATCTGGAGTTCCGTGAGGGGGTATTGCGGGCAATCGCTCGCAAGGCATTGGCACGCAAGGCTGGCGCACGAGGATTGCGTTCGATACTCGAACAGGCTCTGCTGGACGTGATGTTTGATCTTCCCTCGATAGACAATGTCAGCAAGGTGGTATTGGATGAAACTGCGACCGGAGAAATCAAGCCCATCATCATTTATGCAGATACCCACAAGGCGGCGTAATCGCCTTTAGAACACTTTTTATCTTGTCCCCGGGTGGCTCTTGAATTATTTAGGGCCACCCCCATCTAACTTCACACTTTTGAGAGGTTATAGCCATGTTAGAACAAGATACCCCAAGCGCCATTGCAAATAATTTACACCCGCTACTTCCTTTGCGCGATGTGGTGGTGTTTCCGCATATGGTAATTCCCCTGTTTGTCGGACGCTCCAAGTCAATAAAGGCGCTTGAGACTTCGATGGAGGCGGGCAAGAGCATCGCGCTGGTGGCGCAAAGGTCGGCGACTAAAGATGATCCGGGAACGGATGACCTCTATGCCATCGGGAGCATGGCAAACATTCTGCAGATGTTGAAATTGCCGGACGGCACGGTGAAAGTGCTGGTTGAGGGCACCCAACGCGCCAATATACTGCGAGTTTATGACGCCAAATCTCATTTCGATGCCGAGGTGCAGATCGTTCCCGCCGAAGATGGTACCGACAGTGAATCTGAAGCCATGAGACGCGTACTGATCGCGCAGTTCGACCAGTATGTGAAACTGAATAAAAAAATTCCCCCTGAAATCCTGACTTCCCTTGCCGGTATCGATGATGCCGGCCGTCTTGCGGACACCATTGCCGCCCATCTCCCGCTCAAGCTTGAGCAAAAGCAGGAGGTGCTGGAAATATTCGGGGTGCGCAAGCGGCTGGAACACTTGCTGGGCCTTCTGGAAGGCGAGATTGATATTCTTCAGGTTGAAAAACGCATACGCGGGCGTGTGAGACGCCAGATGGAAAAAAGCCAGCGGGAGTATTACCTTAACGAACAAGTTAAGGCGATACAAAAGGAGCTGGGCGACGGTGAAGAAGGAACCGATTTCGACGAACTGGAAAAGAAAATCAAGGCTGCTCACATGCCCAAGGAGGCACGCAACAAGGCCGAAGCCGAGCTCAAGAAGTTGCGATTGATGTCGCCGATGTCGGCTGAAGCTACCGTTGTGCGCAATTACATCGATGTGCTGACGGGTTTGCCGTGGAAGAAAAAAACGAAGATCAGTGCCGACCTGAAAAAAGCCGAGGTGGTGCTGGAAGAGGACCATTACGGCCTGGACAAGGTCAAGGAACGCATACTCGAGTACCTTGCAGTGCAACAGCGCATGGACAAGATGAAGGCGCCGATTCTTTGTTTGGTTGGCCCGCCGGGGGTTGGAAAGACTTCCCTGGGGCAGTCTATCGCCCGTGCCACCAACCGCAAATTCGTGCGCATGTCACTTGGCGGGGTGCGCGATGAATCGGAAATCAGGGGTCATCGGCGCACCTATATAGGCTCGATGCCCGGCAAGATACTTCAAAACATGAGCAAGGTCGCGGTGAAAAACCCGCTGTTCTTGCTGGACGAAGTGGACAAGATGGGCATGGATATGCGCGGTGATCCGTCTTCCGCCTTGCTGGAAGTCCTCGATCCGGAGCAGAACAGTACGTTTGTCGATCATTACGTCGAGGTCGAATATGATCTGTCGGACGTCATGTTTGTGGCGACTGCGAATACGCTGAATATTCCGGAAGCACTGTTGGACCGTATGGAAATCATCCACGTCTCCAGTTACATGGAGGAGGAGAAGATCAATATCGCCACGCGTTATCTGGTTCCAAAAGTGCTGAAGAACAACGGTTTAAAGCCGGAAGAGATCAGCATCTCCGAGAGCGCATTGCGCGATATTGTGCGTTACTACGTGCGTGAGGCTGGCGTGCGGGGTTTGGAGCGCGATATTTCCAAAATATGCCGCAAAGTGGTGAAGTCACTTTCGTTAAAGGATCGCAATACCAAGGTGATGGTAAATTCGCGCAACCTCGACAAGTACCTTGGCGTGCGCCGTTATTCATATGGTGTTGCCGAGAAGAACAACCAGGTCGGGCAGGTTACTGGCTTGGCGTGGACGGAAGTTGGCGGTGAACTGCTCACCATTGAAGCTGCGGTTCTGCCAGGAAAGGGCAAGACTACAACGACAGGCAAGCTCGGAGAAGTGATGCAGGAGTCTATTCAGGCCGCATTGAGTGTGGTGCGCAGTCGAGCCAAAAGATTGGGTATAGAAGAAGAGTTTTATCATAAAACTGATTTGCATATCCACTTGCCGGAAGGCGCGATTCCGAAAGATGGGCCGAGTGCGGGGGTGGGCATGTGCACTGCAATGGTCTCCGTGCTGACGGGTATTCCCGTGCGTGCCGATGTCGCCATGACCGGTGAAATCACGTTGCGCGGTGAAGTGTTGCCTATAGGTGGTTTGAAAGAAAAGCTGCTGGCAGCGCAACGGGGCGGCATCAAAGTGGTTCTGATACCGGAAGAAAACATTAAAGATCTGGCGGAAATTCCGGATAACATAAAAAATAAGTTGGATATTCGCCCGGTCAAGTGGATAGACCAGGTTCTGGAAATGGCACTGGAACGTATTCCGGAACCGCTTGCCGAGAAGGTTGAACCCCTTGCTGTGGTTAGCTTGGCAAGCGAGACACAGCAAGCCGGCTCAGTATTGGTGACCAAGCATTGAGTGAAAAATCCGCTATCAGTTGTATTGGGCCAACGCAAGCAACCGTAAAAAATATTTTTTCAAGTAATTGCTTGACCTAGGTCAAGAAGCCTTGATATAAAGCCCTCGCAGGGAACTCCTGTTTTTTTAACCACTCGCAAAGGGGACTTACGTGAATAAATCTGATTTGGTTGATGCTATTGCAAAATCCGCTGATATTTCCAAGGCTGCTGCTGCTCGTGCACTGGACGCGACTGTAGACACTATCAAAAAGACTCTGAAAAAGGGCGATACCGTGAGTTTGGTCGGGTTCGGTACTTTCAAAGTTGGCAAGCGCGCCGCACGCAATGGACGCAATCCGCGTACTGGTGCGACCATCAAGATCAAGGCAGCTAAAGTTCCTAAATTTAGCGCTGGCAAAGGTCTCAAAGATGCAGTAAACTAGCAGACTTTGTTGGGTGCTTAGCTCAGCTGGTAGAGCGTCGCCCTTACAAGGCGAATGTCGGCGGTTCGATCCCGTCAGCACCCACCACAAATATTTTTGGAGTGGTAGTTCAGTTGGTTAGAATACCGGCCTGTCACGCCGGGGGTCGCGGGTTCGAGTCCCGTCCACTCCGCCAAATAGGGGCGAACGAAAGTTCGCCTTTTTCACTTCTGTTTCCTTTAAATCAATAGTTGGATGACATCGCTATGTTTGATTTCGTGCATGAAAATAAAAAACTGGTACAGATAGTACTTGCGCTCATTGTTTTACCATTCGCATTATGGGGAGTGAGCTCGTATGACAAGTCTCGGAATTCAACCGGAGTGGTTGCCACTGTGGATGGCATTAAAATCACCCAGCAGGAATTTGAAAATTCAATGAGTCAGCAACAGGACAGGATGCGTCAGCAACTGGGGGCTAACTTTGATGCGTCAATGATGGAAAATCCAACAATCAAGCGCGCGATAATAGACAATCTGGTTTCCCGGCACTTGCTCGTCATCCGTGCCAACGCGGCAGGACTTCATGTCTCTGATGAGCAGGTGGCAGAGGTCATTTCCAGCATTGAAGCTTTTCAGGAAAACGGCAAGTTTGACAAAAATCGTTACCTGACAATACTTAAAGCACAGAATTTATCGCCATTGATGTTCGAATCTCGTGTGCGCGACGAATTACTCGGGCAACAAATGCAGGACACCTACACACAGAATGGATTTTCCGCAAACAGCGTTGTTGATAACGTTATCCGCTTGAATGAACAGCAGCGTATGGTGAGCGTATCGCCCATACAGTTTCAGCCGTTTGTTTCCAAAGCGAAAGTTGATGATGCGGCTTTGATGAAATATTACGAGCAGAATCAAGGCGAGTTTCAGGTTAAAGAGCAGGCCAAAGTAAAATACGTGAAGTTTTCTGTTGATGACTTGCTGGCGAAGGTTCAGGTAAGCAAGGAGGAAGTGCGCAAGTATTACGACGAACATCAAAATGAATTTGGTTCGCCGGAAGAACGGCGGGTTGCCCATATTCTTGTCACAGTAAGCGCAAATGCCCCTCAAGCCGAGCAGGACGCAGCAAAGGCAAAGGCCGAAAATATTTTGCAGCAAGTCAGGCATGATCCATCCAAGTTTTCTGAATTAGCCAAGAAGAATTCACAGGATCCGGGTTCGGCGCCGAAGGGCGGAGATTTGGGATTCTTTGGCCGCGGCATGATGGTCAAGCCATTCGAAGAAACGACATTCGCATTGAAGGTCGGCGAGATCAGTGGGTTGGTCAAATCAGATTTTGGTTACCATATTATCAAGCTGCTGGCAGTCAAGCCATTCAGAGTTTTGTCATTCGAGGAAGCACGCGAGGGTATCCTGAACAAGCTGCGCCAGCAGAAGGCCACCGCATTGTTCGCCGAGATGGCTGAAAAATTCAGTAACACCGTCTATGAGCAAAGTGATACTTTGCAGCCGGCTGCCGATCTGGTCGGTGCAAAGATTGAGCAGAGCGGATGGCTGGTTAAAGGCGCAGTCGCAGCCGAACCGTGGACACCAAAGTTGTTGCAGGCAATTTTTAACGACGAAGTGGTGAAAAATAAACGCAACACTGCTGCTATAGAGGTTGCTGCGAACACACTTGTTGCAGCGAGAATTTTGGAATACAAGCCGGCTTCCGTGAGCAGTTTTGCCGAAGTGAAGGAAACGATCCGTCAAAATTTGGTCCATCAACAGGCCCTGGCACTGGCTGCGACGCAGGGCAAGAACATGCTTGAAGAGTTGCAGAAGGGGAATAAGCCGAAATTAACCTGGGGTGCGGCGCAGAGCATTACTCGTGCGCAGCATGGCTCACTCGATTCTGGATTGGTGCGGCAGATATTCCAGGCAAGTGCGGAAAAGCTGCCGCAGTATGTGGGCGCGGAAGACCCGCAAAATGGCTACGTGCTGGTTCGCATTGATTCCATCAGGGAAGGCGAGCCGGTCAATGATTTGAAGCGCGCGCGCTATGCTCAGCAATTGAGGCAGATGACCGGCGAGGAAATGTTCAGGGCATACATGTCTGATGCCAGGCAGCAAGCTGCGGTCAAGTTGAATCTGCCGTCAGCGGCAGTGCAGCCGTGATGTGACCTGAAAATGCAATCGAAAACGCCACCCTGGGGTGGCGTTTTTATTTTGTGATTGCGGCGGTTATTCTTCGGTTGTGCCCAAAGCGGTCGTGTTGAAGCCCCCGTCAACGTACATTATTTCACCTGTTATTCCGCTGGCCAGGTCGCTGCAAAGAAACGCCGAGGCATTTCCCACTTCATCGATTGTGACGTTGCGTTTAAGCGGGGCGTGCTTCGAGTTGTAGTTGAGCAATTTGCTGAAATCGCCTATGCCGGAAGCGGCCAACGTCTTGATCGGTCCCGCGGAAATGCCATTCACGCGAATTGCTTGGCGGCCAAGTTGCATCGCCAGATAACGCACGCTGGCTTCCAGGCTGGCCTTGGCCAGCCCCATTACATTGTAATGAGGCATGGTGCGGACGGCACCGAGGTAGGTCAGGGTTAGCAAAGATGCGTTGCGGCCTTCCATCATCGGCAGTGCAGCTTTAGCCAGGGCCGGGAAGCTGTAGGCGCTGATATCGTGAGCGATACGGAAGGCTTCGCGGCTGAAGCCATCGAGAAACTCTCCGTCCAATGCCTCGCGCGGTGCAAAACCAATGGCATGCACCAAACCATCAAAGCCATCCCAATGTTTTTTTAGATCGACGAACAGCTGGTTAATCTCATCATCGCTGCCGACATCGCATTGGAAAATCAGTTCGCTGTCAAATTCCTTGGCCAAATCCAGCAGCCGACCACGCACTCTTTCACCCTGATAGGTGAAGGCAAGCGTCGCTCCCTGGCGGTGCATCGCTTTCGCGATACCGTAGGCAATCGAGCGGGTGCTGATCATGCCGGTTATTAAAATTCGTTTGTTGGCCAGAAATCCCATTTTGTTCCTCTGCAAAAGGTTGGTCATTGAAGAGGGCTATTATATCCTTAAGTCGGGACATCGCGGACTCATTAAAGGTGCGCAATCTTCTTCAATCCGGGGCGGATGGTTAGCCAAGTGCCACGCCTATGGTGGCCGCGCTGAAACGGGCACATCGATTGGCATTGCAGGCTGGAGGGGCTTGGCATTAGCTACCTGTATTTGGCGTTGTCACCATCGGGGGCTATCGGATATAATTCCGGCAATAATTATCATGGGTTTCCCCACATGCTGGAAGTCAGCAATCTTGCCTGCAGTCGCGGAGATCACCGTTTGTTTTGCGGGTTGAGTTTTTCGCTGAAACCCGGTCAGATCATGCAGCTGCAGGGTGAGAATGGCAGCGGAAAAACCACCCTGTTGCGCGCCTTGTGCGGATTCATGATGCCGGACGAGGGTGAAGTCCTCTGGCACAGTGAAAATATCCGGCATATGGGTGAGGATTATTGCTCGGAGATTTTGTATCTGGGACATTTGAATGCCATTAAGGATGAATTGAGCGCGGTGGAGAACTTGTGTATATCTGCCGGCCTCTCCGGGTTCGTGCTCAAGGAGAATGATGCAATCGCCGCTTTGCGGCACATGGGATTGCGAGGCCGCGAGGCGCTGCCAGCCAAGGTGCTTTCCCAGGGGCAGCGCCGGCGTGTCGCGCTGGCGCGTTTGATGGTCAGCGATGCGAAACTGTGGATACTCGACGAACCTTTGACTGCACTGGATGTCGGAGCCGTGGCGCTGATTCAGGGGCTAATAGCAGAGCACCTGGAGAACCAGGGAATGGTGATATTTACCACGCACCAGCCGTTCCGGGTTGCCGGGATGGAAATGCATAGTTTGTCCCTGTCATGAAGGTCATGGGTTATAAAAAATCCTCGTTGCTTCAATTGCTGGTGCTTGTGATACGGCGTGATTTGGTGTTGGCGATGCGCCGCCGTGCTGATGTGTTGACCACACTGGTTTTTTTTGTGATTGTAGTCAGCTTGTTTCCGCTGGGTGTGGGCCCGGAACTGGGCATGCTGCGAAAAATGGCTCCCGGGGTTTTGTGGGTTGCGGCTTTGCTGGCATCGATGTTGTCGCTGGGCCGTTTGTTTTCCGCCGACTATCAGGATGGCACGCTGGAACAGATGATGCTGGCTCCGCAGTCGCTTTCCATGCTGGTGCTGGGCAAGATGATTGCGCACTGGATGGTGTCCGGGTTGCCTCTGGTGCTGATGGCGCCGGTGCTGGGTTTGCAGTTCGACATGTCAGCGCAGCCGCTGGGCGTGTTGATCATTGGCCTGCTGTTGGGCACGCCGATACTCAGCATGATCGGTGCAATCGGCGCGGCGTTGACTCTGGGGTTGCGCGGTGGCGGTGTGTTGCTGTCGCTGCTGGTGTTGCCTCTGTGCATCCCGGTGCTGATTTTCGGCACCGGTGCGGTGGAGGCGATATCGAGCGGGCTAAGCGTGGCGTCCCACCTGTCCTTGCTGGGAGCCTTGTTGGTGTTGTCCCTGGTGTTCACCCCGTTGGTGGTCGCGCAGGCTTTGCGAATTTCGATGGAGTAATGATTTGGCGATAAACTGGTTCAAGTATTCCTCCCCAACCACCTTTTACGGCTTGGCCGGAAAGATGATTCCGTGGTTTGCTGTTTCCGCCGCGATTCTGTTTGCGATCGGTTTGTATATCGGTTTTGTTGTTGCGCCGGTTGACGCCCAGCAGGGGGAGTTTTACCGGATCATTTTTATACATGTGCCGGCCTCAATGATGTCCATGTTCCTTTACATGGTCATGGCTGCTTATGCGGCGCTGGGCCTGGTTTTTAACACGCGTTTGTCCGGCATGATGGCGAGTGCGCTGGCACCGACCGGTGCACTCTTTACCCTGATTTCATTGTGGACCGGCGCACTGTGGGGCAAGCCGATGTGGGGGGCATGGTGGATGTGGGATGCGCGCATGACTTCCGAACTGATCCTGCTGTTCCTTTATCTGGGCTTCATCGCGCTGCATGCCTCGATTGACGACTCGCGGCGTGCCGATCGTGCCGCGGCATTGCTGGCCATTGTCGGATCGGTGAACGTGCCGATCATTTATTTTTCGGTGAAATGGTGGAATACGCTGCATCAGGGCGCGACCATCAAATTTACCGGCACCAGCATGCAAATCGCAATGCAGCAGGCCATGTTTACCATGTTGCTGGCCTGCTGGTTATATTCAATTGCGGTCGTGCTGGCGAGGGTGCGCAGCATCATTCTCAGTCGCGAACGTAATACTGCCTGGATCAATGAATTGCCCGAGGTGAAACAATGATGGGTTTGGATATCTGGATGAGGGAAAACCCGCTGGTCTATGTCTGGATCGGTTCATACGCCGTCACTTTGGTTATTTTTTTGGTGGAGATTGCGACGGTGGTTCACAAAAGAAAAATTACTTTGCAACAGGTTCGCCTGTTGCGCGAAGCAGGGGACGAAAATTAAATGAAGCCGCGCCATAAAAGATTTGTTTTCATCGCCGTTGCCCTTGCCGCAGTGGCGGTTGCAGTCGGTCTGGTACTGTATGCGTTGAGGGGCAACGTCAATTTATATTTCACGCCTACACAAGTGTTCAATAACGAAGCGCCCAAGGGCCGCAGTTTCCGCATAGGCGGTTTGGTCGAGAAGGGCAGCCTGAAACGCGAAAAGGACGGCTTGACGGTGCATTTCGTGATTACCGACACGCACAAAAGCATACCTGTCGTGTACACGGGCATCTTGCCGGATTTGTTCAAGGAAGGTAAGGGCGTGGTGGCCCAGGGCGAGGTGCAGGCCAATGGCGTGATGCGTGCCGAAGAGGTGCTTGCCAAGCACGATGAGAATTACATGCCGCCGGAAGCGACCGATGCATTGAATAAAGCGAAGGCTGCGAATGCGGCCGATGCGGCTGCCGCTGCTTCCAACGGCTCCGCGGCTGTTCCTGTTATTAAATAATTACCCGAGGGGTTACACATGATTCCAGAACTTGGTCATTTATCATTGATCATCGCACTTTTCCTGGCGGTATCCCTGGGCGTGCTGCCCATATACGGCGCTGCCCGCAACAACGCGGTCCTGATGAGCCTTGCGCGCCCGCTGGCATTCGGACAATTCGTATTTATCGCGCTGGCGTTTGCCACCCTTGCCAATGCTTTTCTCCACAATGATTTTTCCGTGCTGTATGTCGCGCAGCATTCCAACTCGCAATTGCCTTTGCATTACCGGTTTGCCGCCATTTGGGGCGGGCACGAAGGTTCCCTGCTGTTGTGGGTAACCATATTGTCGGTTTGGACCGCTGCAGTTGCGACGTTCAGCAGACACCTGCCGGAGGAAATGGTGGCCCGCGTGCTGGGCGTGATGGGCCTGATTTCGGTCGGCTTCCTGCTGTTCATGCTGCTCACCTCGAATCCATTCGAGCGCCTGCTGCCCGCTGCAATTGACGGGCAGGAGTTGAACCCGCTGTTGCAGGATCCGGGGCTGGTGATACACCCACCGATGCTGTACATGGGATACGTGGGATTCTCGGTTGCTTTTGCCTTCGCCATAGCTGCCTTGCTCGGCGGCAAACTGGACGCTACATGGGCACGCTGGTCGCGCCCCTGGACCACCGTGGCGTGGACATTCCTTACTTGCGGCGTGATGTTGGGCAGCTGGTGGGCATATTATGAACTTGGTTGGGGCGGCTGGTGGTTCTGGGATCCGGTCGAGAATGCCTCATTCATGCCTTGGCTGGTCGGCACCGCGCTTATTCATTCGCTGGCCGTCACGGAAAAACGCGGGGCATTCAAGAGTTGGACGGTGTTGCTGGCGATAGCCGCATTCTCCCTCAGCCTGCTTGGAACCTTCATGGTCCGCTCCGGGGTGCTGACATCGGTGCACTCGTTTGCGACCGATCCAAAGCGCGGCGTGTTCATTCTGGCCTTTCTGGTGGTAGTGATCGGTTCGTCCCTGTTGTTGTTTGCGTGGCGCGCTCCCAAGATCGGCTTGGGCGGCAAATTCGACATGGTCTCGCGTGAGTCCATGCTGCTTTCGAATAACGTACTGCTGTCGGTTGCCGCCGCAGCGGTATTCATCGGAACCTTGTATCCACTGTTCATGGATGCCCTGGGATTGGGCAAGCTATCGGTAGGCCCGCCGTATTTCGACGCGGTGTTCGTTCCTTTGATGGCACTGGCGATATTGATGATGGGGCTGGGGGCGCTGGCACGCTGGAAACAGACCAGCGTGCCCGAATTGGCCAAGCGCGTGCGCTGGGGATTCGCCTCCGCGCTCATCCTTGCGCTGCTGTTACCCCTGATCTTCCACCACTGGACACCGAAAATCGCGCTGGGATTGTTACTGTCGTTCTGGGTCATCGCCTCGCTGGTGATCAGCCTGCAGCAACGCTGGAGCGGGCAGGGGCCCTTTGTCCAGCGCGTTCGCAACCAGAGTTTGAGCTACTACGGCATGCAACTGGCACATCTCGGCGTCGCGGTGTTCATCATCGGGGTCACGGTGGTGAAGGGTTATGAGACCGAACGCGATGTGCGCATGAACGTGGGAGACACGGTTGACGCGGGCAGCTATATGTTCCGTTTTGACGGCGTGCATTCCATTCGCGGACCCAACTATATGGCGACGGAGGCACACTTCACAGTTACAAGGGATGGCAAGCTGGTTACCGAATTAATGCCGCAGAAGCGCATCTTCAACGCTTCCGGAATGCCAATGACAGAAGCTGCGATTGACACCGGCATATTCCGCGACCTGTACGTCT
>JAJZEQ010000002.1 GCA_021851345.1 Pseudomonadota bacterium | reverse complement strand
AACAGCACGGGTTTGCCGGGGCCGGGCGGGAAGTCGCTCAAGTTGCCCTTGATGCGTATGCGGAAGTCTTCAGTGTGCCCGGCGAGCAATGCGCCGTTCAACCAGTCGTTGCCCGCCTGGTTCAACGCGATCAGCGGGGTGTAACGGGCGGCACGCCTGACGTCACCGCGTGTCAACTTGCCGGTCAGATCCAGTACACCAAGTGTTCCCGACTTGGTCTGATAACTGCCGTACAGATTGCCGGCCATATCATCGTTGACGACAGCGATGTTATCTATATTGATAGCCAGCACACCGTTTTCCTTTTTCCAGCCGGCCTGGCCGACCAAAGTCGCGAAGGACAGCGGTTCACGCAAGACTCCCGGTGCATCCACAGTCATGCGCTGTGAATTGATGCTCAATCTGCCGCTTGCATCGGTGCCATCCACATTAAAACTCAAACCGGAAAAACCCGGCATGTTGCCGACCTGGTTCACGGCAAGACTTTCAAACTGCCCGGTGATTTTGTAGCTGAGCGGCTTTTCAACCTCACCGCGCCATTGAGCTTCGAGATTGGACACCTTTCCCCTGGGCGCATACGCATCCAGCTTTGCACGCAGGCCGGCATCCATGGGCACATATTTCGCCAGTTTGCCCATGGTCTCGAATTGCAGCGTATTGGCGCGAATCTCGCTTTCTGCCGGCTGGCCGTTGCCGGCGCCGGTGTTGCGGAAATAAAAGTCTGTGGGGCGCAGCGCGATCCCGTTCTGCAGGCGCAGCACCAAACCCTTGCTCATGACTTCGAAGCCTCCGCTCAATTCCTGCCATGCGGCGCGGCCATGCATGTTTGCCAGCGACAATTCAGGAACCTCATCGGCCAGCTTGACCACCACGTTATGCAGCGCCATATCTGCAATGACTCCGGTGATTTTGCCACCCTCGACCGTCAGCCAGCTGCGCACACCGCCGCGACCGAGGTTGAATTCTTTGGGCAGCTCCAGCCAGCTGCGCCAGGCTGTTATGTCGATAAACCCGAACTGGGTGAACAGCGTGCCCCCCCACCCGGGCAGATCATCAAAGCTTTTCCCGTGAAAATCCCCGCGCACATCCAGCGGCGACGCCAGGTCAGCAGGCGGCAGGGCCTGCAATGCAAAACGATGGTGGCTTAACAGGTTCTCGAGACGGAAATTGACCTTGTTCAATATCAGCGGCTGGGCATTCCGCGACTCGTCCACCCAGACGATGAGCGCGTCGCGCACCACCACGCGGTATTGGTGCAGCAGCCAATCGGCCAGACCGTTGTTTCCGCCTTTTTTGGAAAGCGCCACACCGCCGATAAATATGGTACTGCTTGCATCGCGGCGAACCAGCAACTCGGGACGGTCGATTTCCAGGCTGGCAAGCCGCAACTGCGCGGTCAGCAACGACATCCACGATATCGTTCCGTTGACGCCCTTCAATATCAGGGCCGGCTGGTTCTGTTCATCCAGAATGCGCACATCGGAAAAATCAAGATGCGGCTGCAAGCCCTGCCAGTCACCGGAAATTTTGCCGATCGTTACCGGGTTGCCTATCGCTGCCGACAACGATGCAGTAATCCTGTCGTGATACTGCTCGATGTCGGGCAATAACCAATAACGCAATGCCATGACAATGATCGCGATCAATACTGCAATAACTGACAGCGCGACTATGGTATACCGGGTCAACCAGTTAAAGCTGTGCCAGAGCAGACGTACGGGGAAAGAATTCAACATTGAATAAACCAGGGCGCAATTGCGCCGGAATGAGTGCCTGAAATTTATAATTGGAACACAATGCGCATTCTAACTTAAGGAGCTTATGAATACCGAAAACTCGGCGCGCACCAACTTTTCAGGCTTGTTACAAAAGACTCTGAACTGCAGTCGCTATGCCAGGCGGGAGCTGGAGATAGACCCGGCCCTGCTGGATTGGTTGCAAAACAATTACGGCACCCCGTTTGACCGCGCAGGGATGCTGGCTGCGCTGCAACATTCCTGCAGCGATCCGCATCCCTCTTCCCTGCCCCCTGATGGAACCACTGGTGAAGCCGCCCTGGCGCGTGCCGTGCGCATTCTGCGCAAGCGGGTGATGGTCAGGCTGATCCTGCGCGACCTCAACAACCTGGCTGGCTTGGACGAAGTGATGACCACAATGAGCGCGCTGGCCGAAGTCTGCGTGCAGCATGCGCAATCCTGCCTGATGCACAACCTGCGGCACCTGTTTGGCGACCCGATCGGCGAATCCAGCGGCACGGTACAGGAACTGCTGGTCATAGGCATGGGCAAGCTGGGCGGCGGAGAATTGAATGTCTCCTCAGACATCGACCTGATCTTTGTCTACCCCGAAGACGGCCGGACCGGCGGCCCGCACAGCTTGAGCAATCACGAGTTCTTCACCCGGCTGGGCCGCCGCCTGATTTCGCTGATCAACGACCTCACCGCCGACGGCTATGTGTTCCGCGTGGATATGCGGCTGCGCCCCTATGGCGAGAGCGGCCCGCTGGTGACCAGTTTTGCCGCGCTCGAAGAGTATCTGGTCAGCCAGGGACGCGAATGGGAACGCTATGCCTGGATCAAGGCGCGTGTCGTGGCGCCCGCGGCAAGTTCGCACATCGACGAACTCAGGAGGCTGGTCAAACCGTTCGTGTTCCGAAAATATCTCGATTTCGGCGCGATCGACTCGATGCGCCGCCTGCATGCCCAGATCCGCCGGGAAGTGCAGCGCCGCGACCGTCTCAACAACATCAAGCTCGGCCCGGGCGGCATTCGCGAGATCGAGTTCATCGCGCAGGTATTTCAACTGATACGCGGCGGGCAGGATGCCGGACTGCGGGTACTGCCGACCCGGCAGGTATTGCGGACACTCGCCAGGACCGGGCAACTCGGCGCTCAGGTCTCCGCCGACCTTGATGCCGCCTACGTATTCCTGCGCGACCTGGAGCACCGCCTGCAGTATCTGGATGACCGGCAGACCCAGGAACTGCCTGACAACCCGGAGGACCAGAATATCATCGCTGCTGCGATGAATCGCGCGGATTACGCGGCCTTGCTGGATGACCTTGACCGCCACCGCGCGCTGGTCAGCCTGCAGTTCGGGCAGATTTTCCATGCGCCGCCCGGGGAAGCAAACGATGCGCAGCTCTGGCGCGAGGGCATCAGCGATGACGAATTGGGCATCCAGCTGAAAGACCTCGGTTATCTTGCCGCAAACGACAGCGCGCAACGCCTGCAGCAGCTGCGCGCCGGCAACCGTTACCGGCAATTGCCGGAACAGAGCAGGCAGCGGCTGGACCAGCTGATTCCGCAATTCATCATGCTGAGCGCGCAGCACGGCGACCCCGACGCCACGCTTACCAGATTGTTGACGCTGCTGGAAAGCGTCAGCCGCCGCGCCGCGTATCTCGCCTTCCTGTCCGAATATCCGCAGGCCGCACAACGCCTGACCGCATTCGTCGCCGCCAGCGATTGGGCGAGCGGATACCTGACACAGCACCCGGCACTGCTCGATGAGCTGCTGGATACGCGCGAAATGTACCAGCCGCCCGATTGGCGAAATATCGGCCTGGAGTTGCAGGCCCGCCTGGACGACAACACCGACGACAGTGAAAGACAACTCGACGTTTTGCGCCAGGTGCAGCAGGAACAGACCTTTCGGTTGCTGGCGATGGATCTGCAGGGCCTGTTGCCGCTGGAAAAACTCAGCGATCACCTGAGCGACCTTGCCGATCTGATGCTGCGCCACGTGCTGGCGCTGTGCTGGGTCGGCGCGCACAAGCGCCA
>JAJZEQ010000166.1 GCA_021851345.1 Pseudomonadota bacterium | reverse complement strand
CCGGCAAAGTGGTATTCGCCATCAAGGGCGCGCAACAGCGCAGGACTGTTTCCATCGTAGCTGCTTAAACAGCCCGTCCGGAACAAGCCAGCCCTATCGCAAGGTAGGGCTTTTTTATTTGTATCACATAGTTGATTGAAGCAAAAACCGTTGTCCACGAAAGGCACGAAAAACACAAAAAATTAAAAAACTCCATGTTGCATATTGATACCCAATGGGTGAGTTACCGAGCTAATAAAACTTCATGTTTTATTTCGTGACTTTCGTGGACGAATTTGGTTTTTAGGTTGAATAGACACACACATGAAATTTATCGACGAATCCAGAATCGAAGTCTTCGCGGGCAAGGGCGGCAACGGCATCGCCAGTTTCCGCCGCGAAAAATACATCGAGAACGGCGGTCCCGATGGCGGCGATGGCGGGCGCGGCGGCAGCGTGTACGCCCAGGCGGACCGCAACATCAATACTTTGGTCGACTATCGCTTCGCCCGGATGCACCGTGCCAGAAACGGCGAATCGGGGCGCGGCTCGGATTGTTACGGCAAGGGAGCGGACGACATCGTGCTGCGCATGCCGGTCGGCACGGTGATCACCGACGTCAACAGCGGCGAAGTCGTCGCCGACCTCACCCACGACGGCGAGAAGATACTGCTTGCCCGGGGAGGCATAGGCGGCCTGGGCAATATCCACTTCAAGTCCAGCACCAACCGCGCACCGCGCCAATGCACAGACGGCACCGAGGGCGAGACCCGCGAATTGCAGCTTGAGCTGAAAGTGCTCGCCGATGTCGGGTTGCTCGGCATGCCGAATGCGGGCAAGTCCACGTTCATCCGCTCGGTTTCCGCCGCCAAGCCCAAGGTCGCCGACTATCCGTTCACCACGCTGCATCCGAATCTCGGCGTAGTGCGCGTATCGCCTGAAAAAAGTTTCGTTATCGCCGACATCCCCGGACTGATCGAAGGCGCTGCTGAAGGCGCCGGGCTGGGACACCAGTTCCTGCGCCACCTGGCGCGCACCCGCGTGCTGCTGCACCTGGTCGACATCGCGCCGCTGTATGAGGGTGTCGATCCCGTACACGAGGCGCGCGCGATACTCAACGAACTTAACAAATACGACCCGACCCTGTACCAGAAGCCGCGCTGGCTGCTGCTGAACAAGGTCGACCTGCTGGCAGACCGCGAGGAAAAAATTGCGGCCTTTCTCAAGGAATTCACCGATTTTGACCGTTACTTCGTCATTTCGGCGATCAATGGCGAAGGCTGCAAGGAACTGACTTATGCGATCATGGAACATCTGCTCGCGATGAACGAACTGGAACAGCAGGCCGCCGCCGACAGCGCGCAGGAATCCGACGCGGACACTCTTTAATTCTCAAACAGCGTGTAATACTGTAGGAGCGGGCCATGCCCGCGAGAAGGATGTTCGCGGGCATGGCCCGCTCCTACAACTTGCGTTTTGAATGAAAATTTAAATGACTCAACACATGAAAACCATACTGACCCAATGCAGGCGCATCGTCGTCAAGGTAGGCAGCAGCCTGGTGACGAATCAGGGTGCGGGCCTGGATCATGAAGCGCTGGGCAACTGGGCGCGGCAAATCGCCTCACTCAGCGCCAGCGGCCACGAGGTCATACTGGTATCCTCAGGCGCGATTGCGGAAGGCATGCAGCGCCTGGGCTGGAAGAAACGCCCCGCTTCGATACATGACCTGCAGGCTGCCGCCGCAGTCGGCCAGATGGGTTTGGTGCAAGCCTATGAAAGCTGCTTCCGCAAGCACGGTTTGCATGCCGCACAGGTGCTGCTGACGCACGCCGACCTTGCCGACCGCGAACGTTATCTCAACGCCCGCGCCACGCTGACCACGCTGCTGTCCCTGCGCGTCATCCCCATCATCAACGAGAACGACACCGTGGTCACGGACGAGATCAAGTTTGGCGACAATGACACGCTGGGCGCGCTGGTCACCAACCTGATCGATGCCGATGTGCTGATCATTCTCACCGACCAGAGCGGTCTTTACACCGCCGACCCTCGCAAAGACTCCGCGGCCACGCTGGTCAGTGAAGCAGGCGCAGCCGACCCGCAGCTGGAAAACATGGCGGGCGGCGCGGGCAGCCACATCGGGCGCGGAGGCATGCTGACCAAGGTGCTTGCCGCGAAGCGCGCGGCACGCAGCGGCGCGCATACCGTCATCGCCTCGGGGCACGAACGCGATGTGCTTTCGCGCCTGCTGCAGGGAGAATCCATAGGCACGCTGCTCACTGCACCCACTCTGACCCTGGCTGCGCGCAAACAATGGCTGGCCGATCACCTGCAAGTCGCCGGCAAGCTGGTGCTGGATGCCGGTGCAATCAGGGCATTGCGCTCCGAAGGCAAGAGCCTGCTGCCGATCGGAGTCAAGAGTGTGATCGGCGAATTCGAACGCGGCGCGGTGGTTGCCTGTGTGAACGAGGACGGACAAGACATCGCGCGCGGCCTGGCCAACTATAACTCGGCCGAAGCGCGCCTGATCGCGCAGCACCCCAGCAAGGAAATCGAAGCCCTGCTCGGCTATGGCGGGGATGCTGAAATCATCCACCGGGATAACCTGGTGCTACTGTAGAAACAGCAGCAAGGGCTTGCCCTCCACGCGGCGGACAACTTGCGACAGATGCCGCCGTATCCAGCCAACCTGGCCGCATGCTTGCACAGCCTCACTGAACGGGACATCGCACATGTTCAAATGCAGCATAAGTCGCCACTCCGGCTGGAGCACCGCAGTCCTTGCAGGCGTAATTGCCGGCACTTCGGCCACGCTGGCCCAGGTGCTGCTCTGGCTGGTTTTCACTGATGCATTCCCCGCGATATTGTTCCGCGATGCCAGGCTGACGGCCGCACTGGTACTGGGCAGTTCAGCGTTGCCGCCACCCGCCACATTCGATACCGGCATCATGCTGGCAGCCACCCTGGTCCACTTCGCGCTTTCGGTCGTTTACGCCGCATTGCTTGCGCGACTTACGTCGGGCCTTGAAAATGTCCCGGCATTGCTGGCAGGCGCGGCTTTCGGAATCGTACTTTACTTCATCAATCTATACGGCTTCACGGCGGTCTTTCCCTGGTTCGCGCAGGCGCGCGGCTGGATAACATTGATCGCCCATGCGGTATTCGGCGTCACGATCACGCTGGTCTGCCGGTATCCAGCCGCCAAAAGCACACAGGAGGTTTCTTAGGCCCCCTTTGTATGTAGCCATCATTATCGATACTTCCATAATTCACGGCACCCTTGCCGTCATTGCGAACGAAGTGAAGCAATCCAGCAAGTCCAAGATGCATTTTTTAAACCATCTGGATTGCCACGTCGGCTTCGCCTCCTCGCAATGACAGGTGTTTGTGCCATCGCCCGCAGCTGAAGCCTTGTTGCAATGATGAGGCATTCTGGATTCCCCGAATTCGCGGGAATGACGTGCCAGTTTTTTAATTTCTCCTTACCGCATTCCGAAAGATGCGTCACTGTCATCAAATATGGAAACCTCAATAAATGCCAACCGGGCAATCAACCACGGAATATCGTGTTATGCGGATGCCCACGCGCGCCACCTTGCCCAGTGCACCGGGTTTCTCAATGGCTATGCTAACCCGCCGACAGGCAAATTCACTGATCAGCTTTTGCGCAATGTGTTCCGCCAATGCCTCAAGAAGCTGGTAACGGCATTCTGCCACCCAGTCGCGCAGGCGACTTTCCATCTCCCCGCGATTGAGCGCAAAGCGTTGTGCTGCTTCAAGCCAGAAATCAAAAATGCGCGGCCTTGCGGCCA
>JAJZEQ010000243.1 GCA_021851345.1 Pseudomonadota bacterium | reverse complement strand
CCTGCATTTCGACACGCGCTGCCTGGTCTACCCGAAACCTTTGCGCGAAGCGCCTCTGCCGTCCGGCAGTTCTCCCGAAGGCACCGGGAAGCGCAGCGTAGCCGGTGACGAGGATTTTTCCGGACTGCGCAAATACACTCCAGGCGATGCCCTGCCGCGCATCGCCTGGAAAGCCTATGCGCGGGAGCGCGGCTTGCAGGTCAAGCAATTTTCCACTCCGCTGGGAGAAGAGTTGTGGCTGGATTATGCCGATACTCCCGACCGCAACGAGGAAGAAAAACTCGCGCGCATGACGCGCTGGGTGCTGGATGCAGAGGCCCAGGGTTTGCGCTACGGGCTGGGCTTGCCGGACGATGACTTACCATCCGGCAACGGCCTCGCGCATCGCGATGAATGTTTGCGCAGGATCGCGCTGTTCAATTTGCAGCAACAAGGCAACCCTCTCCCCCACCCCCTCTCCCGTAAACGTGAGAGGGGAGCAAAGCCATCCTCTCTCCCACTCGTGAGAGAGAGGCAGGGGAGAGGGAAATCATGAACAAATTCCTCACCTACGGATTGCTGCTGTCCATCCTGATGGTCATCGCGCCGCATGCCGACCATCTGCCGCTGTGGGTCAGCGGCCTGTGCGCCGGATTGCTGCTGTGGCGAACCTGGCTCACGTACGGCGACAAGCCGTTGCCGAAACGCTGGCTGTTGATGCTGGTCACCTTTGCCGGGACGGCCGGTATCATATTCAATTACCACACCATGTTCGGGCGCGAAGCGGGAGTCACGCTGCTGGTAATGCTCGCCGCGCTCAAGCTGATGGAGCTGCGCAAACCGCGCGACGCGATGGTGCTGGTCTACCTCGCCTGCTTCATCATCATCACCAACTTCTTCTACTCGCAGAGCATCCCCACCGCACTGTATCTGCTCGTCTCATTGATGGTCATCGTGACTACCTGGGTGCATCTGCAGGCGGAAAGCATCGCGCTCAGGCCGCGAATGCGCATCGCTGCGGTGCTGCTGCTGCAGGCCCTGCCGCTGACGCTGATCCTGTTCATCCTGTTTCCGCGCGTGCAGGGCCCGTTGTGGGGCTTGCCGCAAGACGCCTATGCCAATACCGGGCTGGATGACCGCATGTCGCCGGGCAGCCTGAGCCGCCTGGGCCTGTCGGAAGAGGTTGCATTTCGCGTTTCCTACAACGGCAAGCCGCCGCGCCGCGACCAGATGTATTGGCGCGGACCCGTACTGTGGTATTTCGACGGGCGCACCTGGACACCGGGCAGAACCACGCTCACCTATCCGCCTAACTTCACCGATCTCGGCCAGCCCATCGATTATGTCGTGACACTGGAACCGCACAACAAAACCTGGCTGTTCACGCTGGATGTGCCGGACAAGCTGACCATACCGGCCATCATTTCTTCCGATTTTCAGGTATTGAACAGGGCGCCGGTCCACGCGCGGATGCGCTATGCGGCACGCTCTAACCTGTCCTATCACGCCAATGTGCAGGAATCCGAACGCCAGCTGCAGCGCGCATTGCAACTGCCCCGGCAATTCAATCCGCGCGCGCAACAGCTTGCCGCCGAGTGGCGTAAGCAAATCGAAGCGAATCCCCCTCCCCAACCCTCCTCCCCCCTCCCCAACCCTCCCCCGAAGGGAGAGGGAGCGATCGCCCTTCCCCCCACCGGGGGGAATTTGGAAGGGGGGAATGGGAGAGGGGGTAATCGTTCCCTTGCGGGGATTGATGAAGCTTTGGTCAATACGGCGCTGCGCTATTTCAGCAAGCAGGGCTTTGTCTACACGCTCCAACCCCCGCTGCTGGGCAGCAACAGTGTCGACGACTTTCTGTTCAACGCAAAACAGGGTTTCTGCGAACACTATGCCTCGGCCTTCGTGTTCCTGATGCGCGCGGCCAATGTCCCCGCGCGCGTGGTGACCGGCTATCTGGGCGGCGAACTCAATACCGTCGGCAACTACTACATCGTGCGCCAATCCGATGCCCACGCATGGGCGGAAGTGTGGCTGGCGGGACAGGGCTGGGTGCGCGTCGATCCCACCGGCGTGATTGCCCCGGGGCGACTGGAGAGCGGCTTGTCCGCCGCCGTTTCCGACAGCGCGGCATTGCCGTTCATGGAACGCAATCCGCCGCAATGGATGCGCAACCTGCGCTTCAATCTGGACACGCTCGCCAACCAGTGGAACCAATGGGTGCTGGGCTACGACAGCGAGCGCCAGTTCGCTTTCCTGACGCGCCTGGGCATGGAATCCGTCACCTGGCAAAAGATGGCGCTCAACATGTCGGCAGGGCTGGGTGTGGTGATTGCGCTGTTCTCGCTGTTCATGCTGCGCCACCTGTTCGTGCGCCGGCCGGACAAGGTGCAAGCCGCATGGCTCAGGGTGTGCAGCAGATTGACCCGCGCGGGCCTGCCGCGGGCCGCACATGAAGGCGCAAAGGACTATGCCGATCGCGTCGCGGTGGCTCGCCCAACGCTGGCGGCGAATATCCGGGACCTCGCGGCACGCTACAGCGCGTTGCGCTATGGCTCGCCCGGTGATGAGTCCGCCCGGCAGGAATTTCTGCAGCGCGTCCGGGCCCTGAAAATCTGACAGGGTATAATCCGCGGCAACTCATTCTGCCCAAGCCACATGTATATCACCCGCCGCCTGGAATTCGATGCCGGACACCGCATCCCCAACCACAACAGCCAGTGCAAACACCTGCACGGCCATCGCTACGCGATCGAGATCACGCTGTCCGGGGACATCATCACCGGCGAGGGGCTGTCCGAACAAGGCATGGTGATGGACTTCTCCGACGTCAAACGCGTCGCCAGGGAAAAACTGGTGGACGCCTGGGACCATGCCTTCCTGGTGTACCGCGGCGACAAACCGGTGTGCGACTTCCTGGCCAGCCTGCCGGACCACAAGACCGTGATGCTCGACGTGGTGCCGACCGCGGAGAACCTTGCCCAGGTGGCCTTCGATATCCTGGCACCGGCCTACCGTGACACCTACGGCAACCACCTGCGCCTCGAGCAGGTGCGCCTCTATGAAACCCCGAACAACTGGGCAGACTGCGTGAGAAACCGGGTTCCTTCCTGACTAGCCCGCGTTTTTCTGGACAGGGTTGGCTGCTTGGTTCAAAATGCGCGACCTCAAAGGGCCGGTAGCGCCGGGCAAGGCACGAAAAAAGCCAGATCTGCCGCCCGAGTGCGAAGTAACAACAATCAGGAAGCGTGGCCGAGCGGTTGAAGGCACTAGTCTTGAAAACTAGCGAGGATGAAAGTCCTCCGTGAGTTCGAATCTCACCGCTTCCGCCAGAACACGTTATTATTGATGCTTCCATAATTCATGACACCCTTGCCGTCATTGCGAACAAAGTGAAGCAATCCAGCAAGACTAAGGATGCATTTTGCTTAAACCATCTGGATTGCCGATCACTCCTCGACTGATACAGCTAATTGAAACTTTACCCGCACTCCGCTAGTCTTACCCCCGTTGTTGAGTAAACGCATAACTTTTAGGAGGCTTCAAATGGAACAACAATATATTCCCGCAACGCAAATCGGTGCAATCGCAACCTCGCAGAACAAGGTATTGCGCAACACCTACATGATGCTGGCGCTTACGATGATCCCGACCGTGATCGGTGCTTTCATCGGCATGACCACCAACTTCTCGTTCATGGCGTTGCATCCGGTCATATTCTCCCTGCTGATGTTCGCCGTGATGATGGGCCTGATGTTCGGCGTGACTGCAACCCGCAATAGCGGCTGGGGTGTCGCGCTGCTGCTGGCATTCACGCTGGTTGCCGGATTCTTCCTCGGACCTATCCTGCAAGTTGCGCTGCACCTGA
>JAJZEQ010000099.1 GCA_021851345.1 Pseudomonadota bacterium | reverse complement strand
ACGTCCACGCTGGCGATTGCAGCCGTTATTGCATACACGGGTTCCACTGCTACGAAAGCTGTCGCAGGAGCATATCTGGCGCAGGAAGCTGTTGAAGAATCGGCAGAGGCTTATGCCGGTTTTTGGGCTTTGGATGTAGTATCCCGTCCAGTCAGAATAGAAGCGGAGCTTGTTCGTTTGAGTCCGCTGACAACAGTGTGGAAATCCAGCGACACGGGATTGTCTGACGTAAGTTTATTTCGCGTAATCAGGAAGGTGAAGTCAGACGAACGAAACAGGCAGTTGGATCAGGCGACTGACTATGCCGTAAAGGACGTAGTATCTAGCTTTTCAGATGCCCTGGAAAATATCAAGCCCTAGCACTGACCTCTTACTGTCGGCGCGCTGCCGGCCAAAGCCTTGATCCGGTTTACCGTTATCTGGAACAGTGCGTCGAATTCTTTTGTCACCGGATGAGCCTGACAGACTTCCAGTGGCTTGAAATCCTTGGCCTGCATGGCACTTCCATGGCGCGCGACCTGAACCGCTCCCAGCGCATCGCTCGCCTTCGCCGGTATCAGGCAAATACATTCTCCGCGCATGCCGAACACGATAAACTGGTTGTCGTCGCGTCTGGACAGTGTCTCCTAGATATCGGAGTCGATGTGATGATGTTTGATCGAAGCGATCATGTGTGGATCCTGCATCACCAGGTTGCGCACGAACACCAGCGCAATGTCATCGCGGGATGACGCTGAATATTCTTCGCAGCTGACCGAACTGGTGTCAAAGCTAACCACAAAATATTGGGAAACCTGGTTGTTTAAATGGGGATCACCACTGACAGGACAGGTGCGCCCAGTGTAGCAAAGATCAGGGGGTATACCCCTGAACGACACGGTAAAATGTCCAATTCCGGCTAAAATGCTGGATGGTTACATACTGAGATGGAAACTATTGAATGCTGTTTCCACCCCTAATCTGGAAAGTGTTGCACGCTGTTTAACATCACCGGCATTTCCTTGCAGTCTGGCTAGTTCGCCACGCAGGTAAGCATGCATGAATTTTATTTTGAGTTGTTGTCTGACCCGTGTGACGACGATAGGTGCGCTGATGGGTTTGTGAATGAAATCCGATGCGCCTACGGCAAACCCTATTGATCCGGCCAGATTATGTTTGAACTTATCCTCTCGCCAAACCAAACAATGACGGGGCTCTGACTTCAAACTTCACTTGGCCGGATCAATAGTTCTTCGTCCTTGATTTCCTTTTTTCCGGTGATAAAAATCACTGGCACATATTTTGTCAATACGTTTTCCCTTATACGACGGCAGATTTCGAAGCCATCCATAATCGGCATCATCACGTCGACCAGGATCAGGTCGGGCGGATTGGCGAAGGCAAGCTCGATAGCTTCTGAGCCATTGCTGGCCTCTGTATGATGTAATCTCTGCTCCATATTCTATCCAGGAGAATTAAATTTGATGGCTCGTCGTCTACCTCCAACGATGATCCAGAAACGAAACGACTTTCGGTTCCCCAGGGATTTCAGGATGCCGTGGAAAAAGAGATATAACCGATCCGGTAACGATACCCAATGCCTGCAAAGTTTGGCCAAGCATAGGCTCGAGCGGTGAAATACACGGGCAGGGAACGATGAAATCCCCGGCACCCTGGTCAGGATTTGAACGGCACCAACAAGGAACACAGGCCGGTTCAGTCTGGCACGGAGGAGAGCTGAAGCAAATCGGGTATCGTCACTTGCCTTCGATGACACGCTCCCTGAGTTCCTTGCCCGGCTTGAAGTGAGGCACGTATTTCGCGGGCACCTTCACGTGGCCCCCCGTTTTGGGATTGCGGCCCTGGCGGGGTGGCCGGTAATTCAATTCAAAACTGCCGAAGCCGCGTATCTCCACACGGCCCCCCTTTGACAGCGTGCTGGACAGTGCATCCAGAATGGCTTTGACTGCGCTTTCGGCGTCATTGGCGAGAAGCTGCGGATGCAACTCGGCCAGACGTGCAATCAGGTCGGAGCGGATCATGATAGTTGTCGTTTTGTGAGATGTTTTTTATTCTCACCGAAAATACAGTTACCTTCAATCATTTTATGGCCGGATGGGGGCTTGTCGCGCGCCCCGGTTCGAGGAGGGCAAGAAAATTGCCGGAATTCGTTGCAGGTTGTCCGGGATCACTGTCATCGGCAATCCCTGGTAGAAGATAAGCGCAGGCATCGTGAAATTATCCTGATTCTGAAGCAGCCGAATCATTTGCCTCCCCACACGTTCCAGAGCATGCGTTGTATGGCTGCATTGGCCGCCAGACGGTCAAACAGGTCGGGATTGAACTCGCCCCCGGCCCAGGTCAGCAATCTCCTGGCCTCTTCGAAATGAGGGTTGCCCAGAATGGTTTCCAGAAACCCGTGGTAGCCGGTACAGCCACCCACGTCCTCGGGCGGACAGGCTCGTTCACCCCCGGCGACATAAGCATCGCCGTGCGGATCATCCTCGACCATTTCGATCTCTTCGACGGTAATGTTGTGAGATCAGCCGTCGCCGAAGTCGTAGAGGTAGACAAAGGTATCTCCGTCAGCCAGCAAGCGATTGAGATAGCCCTTGCGCTCATCGCGTGCTCGATGTCATACAACATTTTTTCTATGTATGGCTCCATATAACGGATTTCGTTGATGGTGAATGTGTGCAGATGTGCATCCGTCCAGCCGAATGCGGCCTGTATGAAATGGTGCAGTTTGGCCAAGCTTACCCGCCCATCCACAACCAGTCGCCGCCAGATTGCCGGCCGGATTTCATCCGGATGCAATTCGATGAGCAAGGTGTAGAGGCAGAGCGCACTGAAACTGGACTTGTGTCTTTTTTTTGATTGTTCAGTCATGACGAAATAGCATTTTCAATTTCGTGAAGAATATGGTCAACGGCCTTATTGCTTTGGATGGACAGCAAGATTCGCGCAGAGCTGTCGTCGTTCAAGGCATGCCGAACAAGTTCGCGAGCAAGGCGCGTTTTACCTACCCCAGGGGGACCCTGTCCAAGAAACAACGGTAATTTTTCCACCGTCAGCAGTTCGACATGCATTGAGGCTTTCACCGGCGCAGGGATCTGATTGGCGGTGAGCGCATTGGGAGTGCGTCCCTTTCATCCACGGCGGTGCCGTATTGCTGAAGACCCGCGCCCAGAAAAATGACGTCCTGAACCCGGACTATAACCACCCCGTGAAACAATATCGCCGCCTGTCGTGTCGCCGGAATTTGCAGCTGGCCAAAATATTTAAATACTTAACCGCGGTCAAGGATTGCGCCTGTCAGTTCTTGCACAATCGGATCATCTCTAGTGAGATTTGCGAATTTGCATGACAACGCCAGACGTCTCAATGGCATCATTGCAGCAATTATCTCATTAGCTTCGATCGAGCGGCCGCTTGATCGACGAGCCAGTCCATCCGAGCTGAAAAGTTGTGCATAATCCGGATTAATGATTGAGTTTAAAGTAGCAAGTCAGCGTCCCATTGCGGGGCGTAATATTCAAGCATCAAGGGTGCGAAACGATGGGAGAGTGACCAAAGAAGTCACACATAAATACTGGCAAATATAAATCATATAAAAATTCTAGGAGATAACCTCGTGAATAATCAGAGCGAAGTCACAATTGACAACAACATAAATGGTCCGATTTTGACCAATAGCTGGTTCCAACTGGTTATAGGCATCAGAGGAGTTTCGATATGACCACAATATCTGTTTCATCCACGCCCAGGCGGTCTATGCTCGCCTTGACCGTCACATTGGCGCTGGTGTGCGGTGCCGCCATGGCGAAGGACTTCGCCGTCCTCCAGCCGATCAGCGATAAGCCGGAACAAATGG
>JAJZEQ010000103.1 GCA_021851345.1 Pseudomonadota bacterium | reverse complement strand
CAGTATCTCTTCTTCAGCACCGACGATGAACACGTGCGGGAATTCCAGGCCCTTCGCGGCATGCAGCGTGGACAGCGAGACTGCATCCGGCTCCTGGTCCTTGCCCTCCAGCATGTTGATCAGCGCGACAGTCTGCACCATCTCGATCAATGACTTCCCGTCCGCCTCGGCCTTGCGTTTGAGCCAGCCGACGAAATCCTCGACGTTCTTCCACTTGGTCTCGGCCTGGCGCGGGTCGTGCGAGTCATACAGCCAGGTCTCGTAGTTGATCGCGCGCAGCAATTCGTCGAGCAATTCGCCGCACGGGTCCTTGTCTGCGCGCTCCTGGATGCGGTTGATGAAGTTGCAGAACAGCATCAGCTCCTCGTATTGGCGGGCTTGCACCTGATCCCGGACATGCGCCTCGAACGCCGCCTCGAACAGGCTGATGTGACGCTCCCCGGCATAATTGCCAACCCGTTCCAGCGTGGTGTTGCCTATGCCGCGCTTGGGCGTGGTGATCGCGCGTATGAAGGCCGGATCGTCGTCCGGGTTGGCGATCAGCCTCAGATAGGCGGTAATGTCCTTGATCTCGGCGCGGTCGAAGAACGAGGTGCCGCCGCTGACGGTATAGGGCACGCGCTGGGCGCGCAATTGTTCTTCGAAGGCTCGCGACAGATGATTGCTGCGATACAGGATCGCGTAGTCGGAAAACTTCGTGCGGTGCTCGAACTTGTGCGCCATCAGCTTCATCACCACGCTCTCGGCCTCGTGCTCGTCGTCGCGCGCCGCATAGATGCGGATAGGGTCGCCGATGCCGTGGTCGCTCCACAGCTTCTTCTCGAACACCTTGGTGTTGTGGTTGATCAGGTGGTTCGCCACCTTGAGGATGCGCTGTGACGAACGGTAGTTCTGTTCCAGCTTGATGACGCGCAGTTTCGGATAGTCGTTGCGCAGGTTGTGCAGATTTTCGATGCTGGCACCGCGCCAGGCGTAGATGGACTGATCGTCATCGCCCACCACGGTCAGCCCGGCGCGCATGTCGGCCAGCAGCTTGATCATCTGGTACTGGCAATCGTTGGTGTCCTGATATTCGTCCACCAGCAGATAGCGCAGCTTCAGTTGCCAGCGCAGCAGCACTTCGGGATGCTGCTTGAACAGCAGCACAGGCAGATGGATCAGGTCGTCGAAGTCCACCGCCTGATAGGCGCGCAGCGTTTCCTGGTAGCGCGAGTAGATACGCGCATGGACCTTTGCCTCGGGATTTTCAGCCAGATCGGCGGCCTGCTCCGGCGAAACGAAGGCGGATTTCCAGTTCGATATCTGCGTCTGCATGTCGCGGATCTCCTGCTTGTCGGCGGAGTTGCCCAGTTCGCTGAATATCTTCCAGGTGTCGCTGCTGTCGAAGATCGAGAACTGCGGTTTGTAGCCCAGCAGTTTGGCTTCAAGGCGCAGGATGTTCATGCCCAGCGAATGGAAGGTACTCACCATCAGGCCTTTGGTGTTGGTGTTCTTCAACAGATCTCCGACACGATCCCGCATCTCGTTGGCAGCCTTGTTGGTAAACGTGATCGCGGCGATATTGCGCGGTTCGTAGCCGCACTGCTCGATCAGATAGGCGATTTTATGGGTGATGACGCGCGTCTTGCCGCTGCCCGCACCGGCAAGCACCAATAAAGGGCCGTCGAGGTGGGTTACTGCATCACGCTGAACCTGGTTGAGCTTGCTTAACATTCAGAGATACTTGATTTTCAGGAATACCGGGGAAGAAGGATGACTTGCGCAAGGCCGCTATGATACCAAAGCCGGGGAATATCTTTTGAGTAGATATTTTATCCGCGCCTGCCGGGGCGGAAATACGAGGTGTTGTCGTAATACGCCGGATCGGCATTGTCCGCCGCCCATCCTGGAATCCCAAGCAAGGGCACCGGGGCAAGATCGCGGGTGCTGCGGCAATGTTCCGGATCGGCCAGATAGTCCGCAAGCAGGCTGTCCAGATGCGCCAGCTGACGCGCCAGCGGCCAACTGAAAAATACCGGTTCCACAGCCAGCAGCAAGCCCTGCCCTGTCATGCCGACATAGGGTTGCAGCGCTTTCTCATAAAGACCGTGGCCAAACAAATAAAAGCCCATCCCTTGCTGGCTGGATTGGGACCTCACCTGTTCGCGACGCTGCCAGAATAATTCCTTCCACTTGAAGCCGCGCAGCAGCCCGGCCAGGCCGACATTATCATCGGCACCGGAATTGGCATTGGAATAGGCCACGATCACGCCGGATTCATCGAACAGGGTATTCACGTCGCGCACTGCACCGCGCCCGGTTTGGCCTGACTCACTTTCCCCGGTCAACGCATCGTAATGGCGTGCATTGATGGCAGCCTTGGCCCCGGGAAATGTCATCCATACCAGTGCATTGAACAGGTCATGCCAGTTGTTGGCGCGCGTCGGCACTTCTCCCCTGAGGTAGCAACGCGGT
The DNA here is from genome assembly GCA_021851345.1 of Pseudomonadota bacterium. GTDB lineage: Bacteria > Pseudomonadota > Gammaproteobacteria > Burkholderiales > Gallionellaceae > Gallionella. Next base: position 1,418 of record JAJZEQ010000103.1, on the reverse strand, counting down.
TCATATTGGGCCTCGAACGGCAGCTTGCCGCATTGCTGCGCCACGAAACATAGCGGCGCCCCGCTCTGCACAGTGATAGCCGGCTGACGGACTGCAAGCAGCGCATTGCATTCCTGCACAGCCGGAAACTTGCCGGCTTGAAGGCCGGCAAGTACCGGATGCAGCGGCGCGAACAGCGGCGACTGCAGCAGAGCGTCCCTGTTCCATTCCGGGGTTTGATTCATGCGCATTTGTCTGTGAAGGGCGAAACCGTCAAACCAGTTCCGGATCAGGGACTGACTTTGACCGCCAAGCCGAGCTTGCCTATGCGATCGGCGAAGACTTGCAACTGCTCTGCGGAAAGAGCGGACAGGCGCGGCGCTTCTGTCTGCAGCGAAGGCCGTGCAAGGCTGTAGAGCAGCACGCCCTGCGGCTTATGTCCGTCGTGCAACAGCGCTGCCAGGAATTCGAGATAGTCGTCCTCGTCCTGACGCGATGGCGCTTGGCCATCCAGCGCGAACCAGCAGGTTTGCAGCCAGGTCGGGCAACATGCGATCGCGGCGATGAGATTGTCGCGGACCTTGCCCATGCTCATCCGGATGTCATTGATACGCTGCATGCCCGCTTCGCTGGCGCGATCCAGCTTGAACCACACTTCTCCATTGAGTTTCGCGATGTCGCGCAGGCCTTGCCGGACCTGGCTGCGGTATAACAGGCTGCCATTGGTAATCAGTACGGTTTTCACGGACTCCGGCAATGCCACCTCGCGGCGCACCCGCGCTACCAATTCGATGACCCGGGCGAATTCGGCGCTGCTGGTCGGTTCCCCGTTGCCGGATAGCGCGATGTCGTTGATGCGCCTGGCGCCATCCGGAACGCGGCTGTGCATGAAATCGCCGTGCAGCAGTTCATCGAGAAATCCGCGCAGCTCGGTTTCGAGGACAGCCATATCCACCGGCGGCGCCGCGCCGCGGGTCAGGCCGGGAACCTGACAGTAGATGCAGCGCCAGTTGCAGGCGTTATTGGTATTGAGGTTGATGCCCACCGAGACACCGCCGGCACGGCGCGACACCACCGGATAGACATAGCGCAAAGCCGCGCTGCCGCGGTCATGATTGGTTACGCTGAGTATTTTGTCGGTCAAGAAAGCCCCCAATGATCCCTCGCCCCCGTCTTGCCGGGAACTCTGGGTCTAGTTTCGCTCAGGATTTTCCGATGGGCAGATATTTCGCCGGGTCCACCGGCTTGCCAAGGCGCCGTACCTCAAAATGCAATTCGACCCGGTCCGCGTCAGTATTGCCCATCTCCGCGATTTTTTGTCCGCGTGTGACACTCTGGCCTTCCTTGACCAGCACCTTGTCATTGTGCGCATAAGCGCTGAGATAAGTCTTGTTATGCTTGATGATGATCAGCTTGCCATAGCCGCGCAGTCCGCTGCC
>JAJZEQ010000198.1 GCA_021851345.1 Pseudomonadota bacterium | reverse complement strand
GGTATGGAGGAGCATCCTGAGAGCATAATAGCGAGTATCAGCAGTATGCGGGACATGGGTCGATCCTGGGTTCGAAGAATTGTTTATGGTAACCCAACGCGGCGCTTTGCGTTGCATCATCACACTGCCATATCCCGGACAAAATACCCGCTTGTACAGTTGCAACGCTGCGTTTCGGATACCTGTTTATGGAAGGCCATGTCCAAAACGGATACAATCCGCGCATCGCCATCCTGACAGCGCATCATTACTGCGATCGCGCTCGTTCAAGCATGTAACCGGGGGTGCCCATGAAAAAAGTTTTGGTTTTATTCGCCGAAGGTAGCGAGGAACTGGAAGCGATCACGATCGTGAATATTCTGCGTCGTGCCGGGGTTTCCGTCACTTTGGCCGGCCTGGACAGCGGCGCGTTGCGAGGTAGCCGCAACGTGATGCTGATACCGGATAGCACGCTGGATGATGTGCTCGATGATGATTTCGACATGGTGGTCCTGCCGGGCGGCCAGCCCGGCACAGACAACCTGAAAGCCGATATACGCGTATCAAGTCTGGTGCTACGCATGTCACAACAGCAAAAATTTGTCGCCGCGATTTGCGCGGCACCTGCGGTACTTGCCGGGGCCGGATTGCTCGACGGCAAGCAAGCCACAGGCTTTCCCGGGACGCTCGATCAATTCCCCAAGGTGAAACAACAGCACGCGGCCGTCGTCGAAGACGGCCGGCTCATCACCTCGCGCGGCCCGGGAACAGCAATGGATTTCGCGCTGACCCTGGCGGAACGGCTGGTTGGTACTGCCAAACGAAAGGAAGTGGAAGCGGGTTTGCAGCGCTGAGGCTCAGGCTCGCGATGCCTGCAACTTGCCTCGCAGCAACTATGGCAGGGACACCTGCCGGCATGAGCCCGTCCAGACTGGCTCGAAAAGGGCGCGCAACCTGAACGGATGCCGGGAAACTGGGGCAGGAACGTCAGCGCAAACTCATCACCGGCCATCCGGATTTTTCGGCGTGCGCGCGCAGCGTTGCATCCGGATTCACCGCGACGGGATTGTTCACTTTGCCCAACAGCGGCAGATCATTCAATGAATCGCTGTAAAACGTGGTTTTGTCAAAGCTGTCCAGGCTCCAGCCGCGTTGCCCCAGCCAGCTTTCCAGACGGACAATCTTCCCTTCGCGAAAACTCGGAATGCCGGCGACACGTCCGGTGAACTCGCCATCCTTCTGCTCCGGTTCGGTGGCGATCAAATTTTCGACGCCGAACGCACGCGCGATCGGCGCAGTGACAAAACTGTTGGTCGCCGTGATGATGATGCACACATCATCCGTGGCACGATGGCGATTGACCAGGTCGCGCGCAGCCTGTGTGATCATTCCCAGCGCTTTCTCGCGCATGAACCGGCCATGCCATTCATCCAGTGTTTTTCGGGCATGGCGCGACAAAGGCTTCAACTGGAAATCCAGAAACTTCCCGATATCCAGGGTCCCGGCCTTGTAATGTTCGTAGAAGGCAAGATTCGTGGCTTCGAACAGTTCCCGGTCAAGTACGCCGATACGGATCAGGAATTGCGACCATTCGAAATCGCTGTCGCCGTCAAGCAGGGTGTTATCCAGATCGAACAATGCCAGGTTCACTTGAACTCCCGCTGTAATATTTCCTTGAGCAGCGGCACGGAAGGTGCGCGGTGCAAACTCAGCGAATGCGCATCCAGCGCGTCCAGCGCGGCCATCAGGCTGGGCAGGTCACGCCGCCCGTGACGCAACAAATACTGCGTTACCTCCGGCGGCATTACAAATCCGCGCGAGTGCGCATGCTGCACCAACGCCAGGGCTTTCTCATCGTCGCTCAGGCCATGAACCTGATACACCAGCCCCCATCCCAGACGAGTGCGCAGATCATCGCGCAATTCGAGATGCAATACGGATTCCCTGCCGCTGACCAGCAGCATGCCGCCGCTTTCGCGCATCTGGTTGTAGAGATTGAACAGCCCGATTTGCGCCGCATCATCAAGCTTCTCCACATCATCAAGCGCCACAACCGCCGCGCTTTCAGGAACCACGCCTTGGGCATAAAGCGCGTTTTGTCCCATGCCCTTGGCGGCATGCACGCAGGCCTGCAGCAAATGGCTTTTGCCGCTGCCGGTCTCGCCCCACACATAGAAACAGTGCTCATTGCCGCCGCCGGCCAGGGTGTGGCGCAGCGCCGACAGCAATTCCATATTGCGCCCCGCCACAAAACTGTCCAGGGTCGGATGACTTTCGGGAGCGATATCGAGCAGCAGTTGGCTCATGGTTTGCGGTACATGGTGCTGGAAAGATACCATGCCTTGCCATACCGCAGCGCGACCAGAAAGATCGCGGACAGCGGCAACGCAAGCAACAGCCCGAAAAACCCGAATAATTGCCCGAAGGCGAGCAGCGCAAAAATCACCGCCAGCGGGTGCAGACCGATCCGTTCACCGACCAGCCTGGGGGTGACGACCATCGCCTCGGTCAACTGACCGGCGCCGAACACCGCCCAGACCAGCGCCACGCTGCCGAATTCGCTGAACTGCATCATTGCCGCCAGCGTGGCCAGGGTCAGGCCGGTGATCATGCCCAGATAAGGCACGAACACCAGCATGCCGGCAATGATGCCGATCGGCAACGCGAAATCCAGGCCGATCAACCACAGCACCAGTGCGTAATAAACGCTCATCAGCAGCATCACGGAGATCTGCCCGCGCAGGAACTCTGCCATGACGCGGTCCACTTCTGCGATGACCGCCCGGGTCTTGGTGTATAGATGGCGCGGGATCAGTTCATCCAGGCGCGCCAGGCCGCCGTTCCAGTCGCGCAGCAGGTAGAACATCGCCACCGGGAACAGCAGCAGGTCGAGCACCAGGCCGATGATCGCACCGCCGCTGCTGCCCAGCCAGGGCAGCAGCTTTTCCAGAACGCCTCCGGCGCTCTGCCAGTGACTTAAAAAAATATTTTTTATTGCGCCGCTATCCCATTGCAAATCAGCACCAAACCATTTTTGCAGCAACGGCAGGAGACGCGTGCGCGTACCTTCGATCCAGTCCGGCAGACGCGTCACGAACTGGCTGACCTCCTTTTCCAGCAGCGGCAACACGATCAGCAGCAGCAATGCGAACAGCAGCAGCAACCCGGCCATCACCAGTGCCACCGCGATGGTGCGGGGCAGCTTCCACGCAGTCAGCCGCTGCACCAGCGGATTGCAGATGTAGGCAACGATGCCTGCAGCGACAAAGGGGGTGAGGATAGGACTGAGCAGGTAGACCAGCAATGCAGCCACCACAGCGAAAGACAGCCATTGCAAGGCGGCGAAGCGGGATAAGGTCATTTGGGGTAAAATTCGCGGGAAAACGTGCGGCACTTTATCCTGTAGAAAGCGAAAACTCAACTTGAACAACTCAATTCACACCCCTTCCCCCGCCGACAGCGGCAGCCTCACCTACAGAGACGCGGGGGTGGACATAGACGCCGGTGACCGGCTTGTCGAGAATATCAAACCGTTTGCCAAACGCACGATGCGCCCGGAAGTGCTCGGCGGCATCGGCGGCTTCGGCGCGCTGGTGGAGATTTCCAAAAAATATCGCGAACCCGTGCTGGTGTCCGGAACCGACGGCGTAGGCACCAAACTCAGGCTCGCCTTCGAGCTGAACCGCCACGACACGGTCGGCATTGACCTGGTCGGCATGAGCGTCAACGACATCCTGGTGCAGGGCGCGGAACCGCTGTTCTTCCTCGATTACTTCGCCTGCGGCAAGCTCGACGTGGATGCCGCCACCGAAGTCATCAAGGGCATCGCGTTCGGTTGCGAACAGGCCGGCTGCGCGCTGATCGGCGGCGAGACCGCCGAGATGCCCGGCATGTATCCGACGGGAGAATACGACCTCGCGGGTTTCGCGGTCGGTGTCGTGGAAAAATCCGCCATCATCAGCGGCGCCGACATCAGGGCCGGCGATGCCGTAATCGGGCTCGCCTCGAACGGCGCGCATTCGAACGGCTATTCGCTGGTGCGCAAGATCATCAGCACCCGCAAAGCCGATCTTGGCCAGAAACTCGACGGAATACCGCTGGCCGACCTGATCATGGCGCCGACGCGCATTTACGTGAAGCCGCTGCTGGCGCTGATGAAGTCGCTGACCGTCAAAGGCATGGCGCACATCACCGGCGGCGGACTGCTGGAGAACGTGCCGCGCGTGCTGCCGGAGAATGTCGTCGCGCAACTGGACGGCAAGGCATGGCATATGCCGGCGCTGTTCGACTGGCTGCGCGAGATGGGCAACGTCGCGCCGCAGGAAATGTACCGCACCTTCAACTGCGGCATCGGGATGGTGGTAATCGTGGCCAAGCAAGATGCGGATGCGGCAGTGGCGCAACTCAATGCCGCTGGCGAGCGCGCAACCATCATAGGCACGATACGCGCGCGCCAGGGCAATGAGGCCCAGACGCAAGTCAGCTGACCGAATAAAGACAATTCTTAACCACGGAATACACGGAAAGAATCATGGGCCACTCCAGGCATTGAGTTCACCGATCGGGTGGTCCGCACATTCCGTGGCTAATATCCGGCTAGGCTCTTCACAAATGAAAAATATCGTCATCCTGATATCCGGCCGGGGCAGCAACATGCAAGCCCTGCTGGAAGCAACACTGCCCTGCCGCATCGCTGCGGTGATCAGCAATCGCGCGGAAGCCGAAGGCCTGGACATTGCCAGAGCACACGGCATCCCTGCCGTTGTCATCGAACACCGCGACTATCCGGATCGCGACAGCTTCGATGCCGCGCTGGCAAGGGCCATAGATTCCTTCGCTCCGGATATTGTTGCGCTGGCAGGATTCATGCGCATCCTCGGCGCGAATTTCGTGTCCCGGTATCACGGCAGAATGATCAATATTCATCCGTCATTGTTACCGGCCTACAGCGGCCTGGACACCCACGCCCGCGCATTGCAGGACGGGGTGAAGATACACGGCTGCACGGTGCATTTCGTCACCCGCGACCTCGACCACGGGCCTATCATCATTCAGGCGGCGGTACCGGTGTTGCGCGACGATAACGAGCAAACCCTGGCGGCACGCGTGCTGCGCGAAGAGCATCGCATCTACGCCCAGGCCATACGCTGGCTATGCAAAGACAGGGTTGTATTGAACGTGAAGGGACATGCCGTATTGCGCCACCGCAAGCAGTCCGGCCACACTCTGGTTTCACCCGGCCTGGAATAAACACAATGACAGAAAACACAAAAATCAAAACAACGGGGTTGGCGCGGCTATGCCGGATCTTTATTCTTTCCCTTGCCATTTGTCCGTTGTCTTCTGCCTGGGCCGCTGCTCCGAGCAGAGTTTCGGCCAATTACGATATTTACAAAGGCGGCTTGAAAATCGGCCAGATCGTCGAGACCTTTACACGCGACAAGGACAGATATGCGCTGACCAGCACCACTCGCGCGGTAGGATTGCTGGCGGTATTCCAGCCGGGAAGAATCATCATCACCAGCAACGGCCTGATAAATTCACGCGGCCTGCAGCCGTTGCATTTTCTTGACCGGCGTGAAAGCGATGCTGGCAAGGAACGCCGTGCCGATTTCGACTGGAGCACCAAGCGGCTGACCCTGACCGAGCACGGACAAAAGCGCGTATTGGCGCTGCCGGATGGCACCCAGGATAGACTGAGCGCGATGTATCAATTCATGTTCCTGTCCTTGGCCAACAGCGACACCCTGAACTTCAACATGACCAACGGCAGCAAGCTGGACTTGTACAATTACCGCATCACCCCCGGCCAGAGCGTGACCGTTCCGTTCGGCACGTTCAGGGCCCTGTATGTCGCCAGCGTGCCAGAAGCGGGCGTTAACCGCACTGAAATCTGGCTGGCCGAAGATCATGCCGGCTTCCCCTGCAAGATGGTCATCACCGATCCCGATGGAGGCAAGCTTTCGCAGGAACTGACCGGGCTCGATTACGTGCCGTGATTGCAGCCCTGAGCAGCCCCGTCCGGCGCATCACCCTGGCCATTGCACTCTCGGTGCTGATACACGCCGCCATCCTGTGGTTGCCCCATATCCAGTTTCCGCGCACCAGAATCGAGTTGCCGCCGCTTTCCGTCAGGATCGACTCCACCCAAAACCAGGATTGCGGATGCACCGAAGCCTGCGAAGGCTGAACCTGCGGCCCCCTTAACCAAACTTGACAACAGCCCGGCAACCCGACGCGCAAACCGCGCAATGGCCAGGATAAGCAAGGCAGGTGAGAGCATCGCGACCCGCCCGTTTCCCAGACACCTGCAGTTCACTTTTATCGTTTACCGGGGCGGGGAAGGCTCAAGGATCGGCGAAATCCATCAGCAGCTGGATATTTCCGGGAACCGCTACACCCTCAAGTCAGAACGCGAAACTGCCGGACTGAGCAGCTTGCGGAACAGTGACCGGATTACCCAGACCAGTTCCGGCAAGATCGGTGAACATGGATTGCAGCCGGATACCTACGAGAAAAAAAATAACCCGGGACGGCAAGCAGGGTGTGCAAGCCACATTCGATTGGGTTGCACAGAAACTGCGTGCTCCAGGACGGAGGTGAAATTCCGTTGCCCGGGGATGCCCAGGACATACTCAGCTTCATGTACCAGATCTAGCAACTCCCGATGCATCACGAGTATTTTGCGATACCGGTCAGCGATGGCGCGCAGCTGCGGCAATATCAGATCGAAATCGGCACAAGGGCGGAACTCGCCACCCCGCTGGGCAAGCTGCCCGTTTTGCATCTGCGCGAAATGCATGAGTCAGGAGCCGCCTATTTCGAAATCTGGCTGGGACTGCAATACCGTTTGTTGCCGGTAAAATTTCGACTGGTCGACAGTTCTGACAAGGTGACCGAGGAATTTGTGATTTCAGACATACGCGCCGGGGATAAATAATTGCCGGGGCGGGAAACCCTGTCGGCGTCTGCTAAACTGCGCGCCTGAATTTGTATAATTACCCCATCCATGCTTATCACCGAATACCGCTTAGACCTCGTCATCCAGGCACTGCGCACCGTTCTGCCGCTGGCTCATCCGGCCGATACCACACTGCGCTATTTCTTCAAGGACGAGCGCATCGGCTCCAATGAACGCGAACTGGTCGCCGAGACCGTGTTTGGCGTGCTGCGCCACCGGCTGCTGCTGGAACATGCCTGCGCGGGCAACTCATCCGGAGACACGCCATCCGCCACGCCACGCCGGATGGCGCTCGCCCACATGATCAGATTCGGCGGCTACAACTTGCGTGAACTCGAACCGGTTCTGAAACCCGGTGAAAAGGACTGGCTTGCCACCGTGAAGGGCGTGAAGCCCGAAGGTCTGTCCCTGTCGGTACAAGCCGAATTGCCCGGGTGGCTGGTGGAAAAAATGCGCGCATCCTATACGGATGAAGACATACTCGCGACAGGAAAATCCATGCAACAGGGAGCGCCGCTGGATATCCGGGTCAACACCCTGTTCGCCAAACGCGACGAAGTGCTGCAGCAGCTGCACGAAAAAAATATCGCGGCTTCCGCCACGCCCTATTCCCCGATCGGCATCCGTCTGAAGGAAAAGATCCCGCTCAATCGCGATGCGCTGTTCACCGAAGGCAAGATAGAAGTGCAGGACGAGGGCAGCCAGTTGCTCGGCTTCCTGCTCGCGCCCAAACGCAACGACATGGTGGTGGATTTCTGCGCCGGCGCGGGCGGCAAGACACTGATGCTTTCCGCGATGATGAATTCGCAAGGGCGTTTGTATGCCATGGACGTTTCGGAAAAGCGCCTTGCCAATCTCAAACCGCGCCTGAAACGCTCCGGTGCCAGCAACATCCAGCCCATGCTGATCTCGCACGAGAACGACCTCAAGGTAAAACGGCTGGCCGGCAAGATAGACCGCGTGCTGGTGGATGCGCCCTGCAGCGGCCTTGGCACGTTGCGGCGCAGCCCAGATCTGAAGTTTCGCCAGTCGCCCCAGAGCATCGAGGCATACACCGGGCTTCAGGCTGCCATCCTCGCCTCTGCCAGCCGGCTGCTGAAAAAAGGCGGGCGTCTGGTGTACGCGACTTGCAGCTTCCTGCCGGAAGAAAACCAGCATATCGTGCAGAACTTCCTCTCCGCCCATCCCGATTTCGTGCTGCGCCCTGCCGGGGAAATATTGCAGCAGCAAAAGATAGCGGTGGAAGCGCTTGATTATCTTGAATTGCGCCCCCATTTACACAACACGGATGGTTTCTTCGCCGCGGTACTGGAACGAATTTAGTTACCTGCCACAAGCGCGCTCCTGTAAAATGTCCGTACTTTTACAAAGTAAATAAATTGCAACCAATTGTTGCAATCCGGAGGTCGCATGTTTTCAGGCTTACTTGATTTACCATGGTGGGGTTATGTGCTGTCTGCACTGGCTCTCACCCACGTCACCATTGCTTCGGTGACAATTTTTCTGCACCGCCACCAGTCTCACCATGCCCTGGATCTGCACCCTGTCGCCAGCCATTTCTTCCGTTTCTGGCTGTGGCTGACCACCGGCACGGTGACAAAGGAATGGGCCTCTGTGCATCGCAAACATCACGCCAAATGCGAGAGCCGGGATGATCCGCACAGCCCGCAAATTCTGGGGATCAAAAAGGTGCTGCTGGAAGGTGCCGAGCTTTACCGCAAGGAAGCCATAAACCAGGAAACCCTGGATAAATATGGGCGCGGCACGCCGGATGACTGGCTGGAGCGCAACATTTATTCCCGGCACACCACACTGGGCATCATGCTGATGCTGGCCATCGACGTGCTGCTGTTCGGGCCTATCGGTATCACCATCTGGGCGGTACAAATGATCTGGATACCGGTGACGGCGGCGGGAATTATCAACGGTGCCGGGCACTACTGGGGGTATCGCAACTTCCAGCCTGCCGACGCATCCACCAACATCATTCCGTGGGGAATCCTGATCGGCGGCGAAGAGCTGCACAACAACCACCACGCCCATATCGGCTCAGCGAAACTCTCCAGCAAATGGTATGAATTCGACATAGGCTGGCTGTACATCCGCAGCATGGCGGTGCTGGGATTGGCAAAAATCAGAAGGGTTGCGCCCAAAGTGCGCCTTAATACCAGCAAAACGGTGTGTGATATCGATACGCTGCATGCGGTGATGGCCCACCGTTACGAAGTGATGGCCAGATATGCAAAATCCCTGAAAAAAACCTATCGCGAGGAAATTGCACAACTCAAAATGCGTATGCCCGGCCTGGCGAAAGTTGATCTCAAGCATGTCAAGCACTGGCTGCATGCTGACGCTACCGTTCTCAGCGAGCAGGAAAGATTGAAACTGGGCCTGGTCATACAGACCAGCACCCGGTTGAACACTGCCTATACCCTGCGCCAGGAACTGTTTTCGATCTGGCAACGTTCCGCCTCGTCCAAGGAACAAATGGTAAATGACCTGGAGGCATGGTGCCGTCGCGCCGAAACCAGCGGCATCGCGGCACTGCAACAGTTTTCCATGCGCTTGCGTTATTACGCCTGAACCTCGAGACTGGCTGTGTGCGGCAAAAAAGCCCATTGTGCAAACAACGGGCTTTTCCTATGAGGCGAAACAAGGCTGAGGATCGTCAACCCAGCCTGCGCCTGCATTAATCAATTTGTCCAGCATCCTCATTTGCTTTGCAGATATCCGATGATCGCATCATGCTCCGCCGCACTCGGGATCCGCTTGTGGGCTGCTTCCATATGACCCTCCATGCGCGACACCACATAAGGCCACGCATCGGGTGGATGCTGGTAGCCCAGCGGCAGCTCGTGGCACTGCGAGCAGAAGGTCTTTGCCACCTGATAACCGGGCTTGGCTTGTTGCCGGGCATCGCGTTCAGCCGCACCTTGCTTGTCGCAACCGGCAAAAAACAGGACAGGAAACAACAATAAGATCGACATCCTCACTCCGACTTCTCCTGCCGGTATTTTCTGACACTTGGAATTGTAGCAGTTACGCCCGCATCCCAAGCAAAAGTGCCAGGCTTGCGAAAATTACCACTAGCCACTTCAGGCTACCGTTTTTTAGTTTCATGGGCTAAACTGGCCAGGGTATTTCCCCGCCGGCGCACGCTGCGCAAGGGCATGAAAACCTGCAATACCGGCAAGGCAGACATCCGCAGCGAGGAGAAAGTATTGCAGCCTGAAGATACCTGTACCGAACCCGGCATATAATTTTCTGGAGTAGAACGCATCGTGGAAAAAAAACTCACCATCATCATTTCGGTTTCCATCTTTATTCTGGTCGTTGTACTGGCCGGCATTTCCAGCGACTGGGGCATAGCCCTGCTGATGAGGATATTCAAAAAATAGGCTGCTGATCCAACGATGGCGCATGCTTATGAATCGGCCTGCAAACCCCCGCATATGGGTCCGCTCCAGAATGCATTTGTGTGGGCAGCCTTGGTGGACCATAGGAATTTCCAATGAATCTGGCGCAGCTCCGGTTGACTTCAGCGATTTAAGGAGAGGCTTGCAACGGGCTTGACACTACCACCACATGGGAGCCCTCTTCAGCTCCCCCTCGATTTACCGGGTACCGCTGCTTTTTTCGGCAGCTCAGCTTCATCATTGCCAAATTCAAGCCAGTCATCTCCAAACAACTCAACGGGATGTTGCGCGCGGTCTGAACCATTGCCGCAACACATGGAGTCAGCCGGGCAGTATTTATCGCAACCCCAGCAAATCCGCTCCGGGTGTGCGGGATGTATTGGAAACTTTTTAGCCATGTCGCATCATTAGAGTGATGCCAATAGAACTATCGCCTGTTGTTCCGTTAATCATGATTTCGGCCCCAATGACTGTTTTCCGGGAATCCTGAACTTCCCTTGCAGACTCAACAGTTCCTCGCGATGCAAACCGGCAATCTTTTTCACCAGCTTATCACCATCCGGCGTGAGATATATTTGCACCTCGCGCTTGTCGGCTGTCCCGCGCTGCCGGTATATCAATCCCAGTTTTTCGCAACGCGAAGCCAGCGACACGACGCCGTTATGCGGGGTTTGCAACCGTTCGGCAAGCTCACCGATCGTCGCCCACTCGCGATCCTTGTATCCTTTGACATGAAGCAGCAACAGATATTGCAGATTCGTAATCCCTAGTTTACGGGTAATGTCCTCACTGAACCGCACAAAACAGCGCAGCCGGTAACGAAAGTCTGAGAGGGTTCTGAATTCTTCCTTGTTAAGGATATTTCTTGCCATGGCCATTCCATGTAAATTTATGTGCTCGTGAAGCAAACATCATGTTGCAATAATATCACGTTATGATATATTTGATATATAGTATTACATGATTGTCCGCGTCCGCTTTTCAGTATTGAAAATTTCACAGATTTACCATGTTTATTGCGCCGATTTAATGAGGAGGAAATTATGAAACTACCCGACATTGATGACGAAGGCTATTTGGTTGACCCGTTAACCTGGACTGAAGATATAGCCAGAGAGTTTGCCAGCCAGGAGAATATCCAGCTTACGGCAGATCATTGGGATGCGATTAACTTCATGCGAAAGTGGTATGACGAAAGTCAGGTCGCGCCGGATGTCCGCCATGTGACCAAGCATCTGGCAGAGCGACTGGGGCCCGAGTCGCGCAACATAATATTCGAGCTGTTTCCGTACGGCTATGTGAAACAGGCATGCAAGATTGCCGGCATGAAGCGCCCCAGGGGTTGGAGTACCGGTTAAGAGTGTCGGAGAGTGCATGGCTCGCCAAAAACCCGGGCGGCATAGCGGTGCAGCCTTGAAGACTTGAGCTTTGTGCTGTTTTACAATTAGAAACGACCGCCGAAGCGGTCGTTTTGTTTACAGTTCAATTCTTACCCGGATCAAAAAGGAATATCGTCGTCAAAATTATCAAAACTGCCTTTCGTTGCCGGCGCCGATTTGGCGGGTGCGCCGCCACCGGATGATGAGGCCGGTTTGTTTTCCACCACTTCGAAGCTGCCGCTGCCTGAAGACTTTCCGCCAAGCATGGTCATTTCGTTGACGACAATTTCGGTGGTGTAGCGGTCCTGCCCTTCTTTGGTTTGCCACTTGCGGGTTTGCAGTTTTCCCTCGACGTAGATCTGCGAACCTTTTTTCAGATATTCCCCGGCGATTTCGGCAAGGCGGCGATAGAACACCAGGTTATGCCACTCGGTTTTTTCCTGCTTCTCCCCGCTCTTGTCCTTCCAGTTTTCAGAGGTCGCCAGCGTGGCATTGGTCACCGCCTCACCGCTGGTCATGTAACGAGTCTCCGGGTCTTTGCCCAAACGGCCTATCAGTATCACTTTATTCACCGACATGTCATGCTCCTTTCATTACAAGTTTATCTACCGCCGCTTCATCGAAGCCCTGCATGTCGACCTTGAGGCAGGCAATGCCTTCCGCAGCCACCACCATCGCCTCGCGCACGCCCTGCAGCTGGCCGAGTTGCTTTTGCAATTCTACCGCAGCAGCTTCATTTACCCCGGACAAATGATAAAGCCTGGTACGCACAGCGGCGGGGGGCTGCATCGTGGATGCGATGACAAGCCACGCCAGCAGCAGCAGGCTGGCGAACACGAACACCGAGTCGCCGCCGACAAATTGCATCAAGGCGCCGCCCACCGCCGCACCGGTGAAGGCACCGAGAAACTGCACGCTGCTGTATACACCCATTGCCGTGCCTTTGGCGGCCAACGGCGCGATCTTGCTGATCATCGAGGGCAGCGTGGCCTCCAGCACGTTGAACGCGGTGAAGAAAATCAACAGTGCAAGCGCCACACCCCACAAGCTGTTTTGCCCGAACATCAGCAGCGCTTGCGCGCACATCGCAAGAAAGATGGACAGCATGAACACCTGCTTCATCTTGGCCTTCCTTTCCGCGATGATGATGGGGGGAACCATGAGCACGAACGCCACCAGCATCACCGGCAGATAGATATACCAATGGTGCGACACAGCCAGCCCGTCCTTCTGCATCACGAACGGGACCTGCATGAACACCGACATCAGGATCGCGTGCAGCGAGAAAATGCCGAAGTCGAGGCGCAACAGATCCTTGTTGTGCAGCACTTCGGAAAAATGGCTCCAGCTGGCCTGAGTATCGCTGTGGAAGCGGGTAATCGCCGGGTCGGGTATCACGAACTTCACGACCGCGAGCGCCATTAGCGCGAGTATGCCTGTCATCGCAAAGATACCCGGGACGCCGAGCACACTGTTGAGCATGGGCGAAAGCACCATCGATATTGAAAAAGTGATGCCTATCGTGATTCCTATCATCGCCATCGCCTTGGTGCGGACTTCCTCGCGGGTGAGGTCGGCGGTGAGCGCCATCACCGCGGCGTTCAGCGCTCCCGCGCCCTGCACCACGCGCCCGATGATGATCCAGTAGATGTTGCTGGCATCGGCGGCGATGAAGCTGCCCGCCGCAAAAAGGACCAGGCTGATGTAGATCACCGGCTTGCGCCCGTAGCGATCGGACATCCAGCCGGCGGGTATCTGCAGGATTGCCTGCGTCAGTCCGTAAGCACCGAGCGCTATGCCGATCAGCAAATGGCTCTGGCCGCCCGGCAGATGCTGCGCATAAATCGCAAAGACCGGCAGGATGATGAACAATCCCAGCATGCGCAGGCCATAAATGCCTGCCAGTCCAATGCTGGCGCGGCGTTCTGCTGCGGTCATGATATCGTGTACTGGTTGCATGGATGTTTTGTAATGTGATCAGAAAAGGCTTATTTTAGCAGGACACCACGCATCCGGCACCGTTCACGGCACCGGATGCTTGCTGCCCAATCGATAATTACGCCGCGGAAAATTCCGGGTCGACATCCGGTTCGGCGAGTTTCACACGATCGCTTGCCAGCAACATATACACCGCCGGCAGCACCAATAGTGTGAACAGTGTGCCGATCGCAAGACCGCTGGCGATCACCAGGCCCATGTTGAAGCGCGATGCCGCGCCGGCGCCGCTGGCAGTGATCAACGGAATCACACCCAGCACCATGGCGGCGGTCGTCATCAGGATGGGCCGCAGCCGGATACCGGCGGCCATCTCGATCGCCTCGCGCTTGCTCTTGCCTTCCTGGCGCAGATTGTTCGCAAACTGCACAATCAGGATACCGTGTTTGCTGACCAGGCCCATCAGGGTCACCAGTCCGACCTCGGTGTATATGTTCAGGCTGGCGCCGCCGATACCGAGACTGATAAAGACCAGCGCACCCGCGATCGACATCGGCACCGATACCAGAATGATGAACGGATCACGGAAGCTCTCGAATTGCGCCGCCAGCGCCAGGAAAATGATCACCAGCGCAAACGCGAACATTGCGATGAAGCCGCTGGATTCCTGCATGAACTGGCGCGACAGTCCGCCGTAGTCTACAGAATAACCCTGCGGCAAGGTTCTGCTGGCCAGATCCTTGAGATAACCCAGCGCTTCGCCGGTGGTCACTCCCGGCAATGCCACCCCTTGCACAGTTGCCGCATTGAGTTGCTGGAAGTGGTTCAGCGACTCAGGTGTCGTTTTGGAAGTGATGTGCACGATGCTGGACAAAGGCACCGAAGTGCCGTTTGCGGCGCGCACGTAATAATTCAGCAGTTGCGAGGTATTCAGGCGGTAGCGCTGCTGCACCTGCGGGATTACCTTGTACGAGCGCCCGTCCAGGCTGAAGTAATTGACGTATCCGCCGCCCAGCATTGATGAAAGTGCGTTGCCGATATCCTGCATCGACAGGCCGAGCAAGGCGGCCTTGTTGCGGTCTATCACCACAGTGGACTGCGGCAGGTCTATGCGCAAGTCGGTATTCAGGAACATGAACATGCCGCTCTTTTGCGCCTGCTGCAGGAAATCCTGCGTCACGTCATTCAAGCGCTCGAACGGCTCGGTGGTACCGATGATGAATTGTATCGGCAGGCCGCGGCTGCCCGGCAGCGAAGGCGGCTGGAACGCCACCGCCTGGGCACCGGCGATCTGGTTCAATTGCTGCTGCACGACCGGCTGCAATTCATTGGTCGTCTTGACGCGTTCGTCCCAAGGCTTCAGCACCATGCCGGAAATCATCCGTCCGGGCACGTCAATCTGGAAAACATGATCGGTTTCCGGATGCGCGGCATAAATATTGTAGTTTTGTTGCGCATAGGGAATGCGCTGCTGGTACGTGGAATCAGGCGCCGCAGTCAGCATCGCAATAATGACACCCTGGTCTTCCTGCGGCGCCAGTTCGTGCTTGGCGGCGGCATACAGGAAATAGATGCTGCCCAGCACGATCAGCGCGAACACCACCGTCACCGGCAGGTAGTTCAGCGATCCGTGCAAAACGCGAGCATAGAACTGGCGCACCTTTTCGAAGCTTGCGTCGATGAAATGCACGATGCGGGATTCCAGGCCGGTATCCTGCGCGGGATGCGGCCTGAGCAGACTGGCGCACATCATCGGCGACAGCGTCAGCGCAACGATCGCGGAGACCGTGACGGTGCCGACCAGCGTGAAGGCGAATTCGGTGAACAGCGCGCCGGTCAGCCCGCTCTGGAAGCCGATCGGCACATACACCGAGACCAGCACGATGGTCATCGCAATGATCGGGCCCGCCAGCACGCCGGCCGCCACGA
>JAJZEQ010000242.1 GCA_021851345.1 Pseudomonadota bacterium | reverse complement strand
CGCCGCGGGCATAATAGGCAAGCTGCATGCGCTCCAGCATCCACAGCAGGTGTGATTGCTCCATCTGGTCGAAAGGCGCGTGGGCGGCGAAGAACGACAACTGGGAAGCATGGATCGCACTCAAGGTAAAACCTCTTTAATTTGTGTGGCGATAGTTTATTATAGCCGCACCCCATTTCTGGACATTGCCATGCAATTCGCCAATCCCGATCCCGATGAAATCCTCCGGCTGCTCAACAAGGTGCACAGCATTGCGGTAGTGGGTCTGTCGCCGAATGAGGCGCGTCCCAGCTTCCATGTGGCGCAGGGATTGCAGGGGCTGGGCTACCGCATCATTCCGGTTCGTCCCAAGGTCGACGCAGTGCTGGGCGAGAAAGCATACGCCGACCTGGAAAGCCTGCCCGGGCAGCCTGACATCGTGGATGTGTTTCGCGCGTCCGAACATGTGCCCGCCATCGTGGACAGCTGCATCAAACTCGGCATCAAAAACCTCTGGCTGCAGGAAGGAGTGATACACGAAGCCGCCGCGCAACGCGCCAGGGAAGCCGGCATCACCGTGGTGATGAATCGCTGCATGTGGCGCGACGCGGTGAAGTTTGGCGCACACTCGCCATGAGACTGAAGTCATGAATCGGCAGCGCTGTTCCTGGGCGGGCGACGATGCCCTGTACCAGCAATATCACGATACCGAATGGGGCGTGCCGCTGCATGACGACCGGCGCCTGTTCGAATTCCTGGTCCTGGAAGGGGCGCAGGCAGGCCTGAGCTGGATCACCATCCTGCGCAAGCGCGAAAATTATCGCGCCGCCTTCGATGGTTTCGACGCGGAGCGCATTGCCGCTTATGGTGCAAATAAAATAGAATCGCTGCTGCAGAATGCCGGTATCGTGCGCAATCGCCTGAAGGTGCAGGCTGCCATCACCAATGCGCGGAAGTTTCTCGATGTGCAGGATGAATTCGGCAGCTTTGACAGGTTCATCTGGCAGTTTGTCGGTGGCAAGACCAGACAAAACCGCTGGCGCAGCATGGCCGAGGTTCCCGCCAGCACAACGGAGTCTGATGCGCTGAGCAGGGAATTGAAGCGGCGCGGTTTCAAGTTTGTCGGCCCGACGATCTGCTATGCGCACATGCAGGCGACCGGCATGGTCAACGACCACACCACTGACTGTTTTCGGCATGCTGAACTGCTCAGAGATGAAAGGTAACGAATGCTTTTGAAATTCACCAAAATGCACGGAGCAGGCAACGACTTTGTGATGCTGGACGGCATGCATCAAAGCATAGAGCTGAGCCCGGAGCAGTTGCGGTTGCTGGCCGACCGGCATTTTGGCGTGGGCTGCGACCAGATCCTGCTCGTCGAGAAGCCCGGGAACAAGGCGGCGGATTTCCGCTACCGCATATTCAATGCCGACGGCGGCGAAGTGGAACAGTGCGGCAATGGCGCGCGCTGCTTCCTGCGTTTCGTCCATGACCGGCATCTGACCTCCAAACGCGAGATTATCGTGGAGACCCGCAGCGGCCTGATCAGTCTGCGCCTGGAACAGGACGGGCGGGTGACGGTCAATATGGGCGCGCCGATTTTTGAACCGGCGCGCATTCCATTTCAGGGCGGCAGCGGAACGGCAAGCGAACCGCTGGAAGTTGCCGGCGAAACGCTGGACATCAGCGCGCTGTCGATGGGTAATCCGCATGCGGTGCAACTGGTGGACCATATCGAACATGCGCGGGTCAATGAACTCGGCCCGCTGATCGAACATCACCCGCGCTTTCCGCAGCGCGTCAATGCCGGCTTCATGCAGGTGATGAACCGCAACAACCTGCGCCTGCGTGTCTACGAACGCGGTGCGGGCGAAACCCTGTCGTGCGGGACAGGCGCCTGCGCAGCGGTGGTGGCGGGCATCAGGCGCGGATTGCTCGACAGCCCGGTGAACGTGGCCACACGCGGCGGCGTGCTGACCATCGCATGGGACGGCGACGGGACACCGGTGCTGATGACCGGCCCCGCGATCACGGTATTTTCGGGCGAGATCAATGTATAGGGAGTGGCAATGAGAGCAGAAGAAGTGGCACAGTACCTGCAGAGCAACCCGCAATTTTTCGAGGAGCATGTCGAGATGCTGACGCAGATCAGCCTGCCGCACCCGCACGGGGGGCGCACGATCTCGTTGAGCGAGCGGCAGCTGCTGGCGCTGCGCGACAAGAACAAGGAACTGGAAAAACGGCTGCGTGAATTGGTGGCGTTCGCGCAGGACAATGATGCCTTGCAGTACAAGGTGCATGAATTCGTCGTGGCGTTGTTCGCCGCGCGCGACCTGGATACCTTGCGGGAGATGATCCCGCACCTGTTGCGCGACATCTTCGCGATACCCCATGCTGCGCTGCGCCTGTGGCAGCTCTCCCCGCCCAGCGCGGAAGTGCTGGCGTTCGCCGATGCGCAGCCCCAGCCGGTATGCCTGCACCATGCCGCGCACGACACCGCCGCCTGGTTCGGCGAGCATGCCGGGCTATTGCACTCTTATGCCTATCTGCCGATCCACGCGGGCAGCGAGACCGTGGGCCTGCTGGTGCTGGCCAGCGAAGACAAACAGCGTTTCTACCCCGATATGGGCACGGTATTCCTGCAGCGCATCGCCGAAGCCGTGGCCAGCGCGCTGCATCCCTACCTTGAACATTAATGAAAACCGGCAAAATCAATTGTCCACGAAAGGCACGAAAAACACGAAAAATCCAAAGTGCTCTACGCTGCGAATTGATACGCAAAGTGTAATTTGCCGAACCATTAAAACTTTCTGTTTTATTTCGTGCCTTTCGTGTTTTTCGTGGATGACTCGCCGTTTTTAGGACTAATGAAATGACCGATGCTGTCGCAGCCAACCAGAAATATTTACAAGGCTATCTGGCGTGGTTGCGCAACGAGAAACAGTACTCCGGACTGACTGCGGAAAATTATGCCCGCGACCTCGCGCATCTGTTCGAGCTGGCCGCCGCTACGCCGCTGGCCGATCTCAGGATTCACCATATCCGCCGCTACATCGCGCAACTGCATGGTCGCGGATTGGGCGGGCGTTCCCTGGCGCGCATGCTGTCGGCGTGGCGCGGCTTCTTCACTTATCTGATGCGCGACCATGGTCTGGCCGGCAATCCCTGCGTCGGACTGCGCGCGCCAAAATCGGCGCAGACCCTGCCGCAGGCCCTGTCGCCGGACGAAGCGGCGCGCATGGTGGACCTGCCGACCGACACGACCGAGGCGGTACGCGACAAGGCGATGTTCGAGCTGTTCTATTCCTCCGGCTTGCGCCTGGCGGAACTGGTCAGTCTCGACCTTGAACCTATGCGCGCAGACATCGGTTCGGGAGAAGTGCGCGTGACCGGCAAGGGCAGCAAGACGCGCATCGTGCCGCTGGGCAGGTTTGCGATTGACGCGCTGCAGGCCTGGCTGATGGTGCGCGACCAGCTGGCCAAAGCGGGTGAGGTGGCGCTGTTCGTGGGCCAGCGCGGGTCGCGCATTTCTCCGCGCGTGGTGCAGCTGCGCATGAAGCAATGGGGCATCAAGCAGGGCATCACCAGCAACGTGCATCCCCATCTGTTGCGCCACTCGTTCGCCACCCATGTGCTGCAGTCCTCCGGCGACCTGCGCGCCGTGCAGGAGATGCTGGGCCATGCCAGCATCTCCACCACGCAGGTCTATACCCACCTCGACTTCCAGTATCTGAGCAAGATCTACGATGCGGCACACCCGCGCGCAAAGAAGAAAAACAAAGAAAAAACCAAATAATGAATATGACCGGCCAAAAAGCAAGAGCACCATCCACCCCAGCGTCATCCAAGCCCTCTCCCAAGGGGAGAGGGGGCGATCGCGTTCTCTCCCGCTCGCGGGAGAGGATGGAGGAGA
>JAJZEQ010000100.1 GCA_021851345.1 Pseudomonadota bacterium | reverse complement strand
GGACGGCGTGGGCGCACGGCAATTCAAGGACGCAACCCGCGAGAACGTGGGCAAGCGCATGGCGATCATCCTGTTTGAAAAGGGCAGGGGCGAAATCGTTACGGCTCCGGTCATCCGCGAGGAGATCGGCGGCGGACGGGTGCAGATCACCGGGTCGATGGATGCCATGGAGGCCCAGAATACCGCGCTGCTGCTGCGCGCCGGCGCCCTGGCCGCCCCGATGGAAATCATCGAGGAGCGCACCGTCGGCCCCAGCCTGGGCGCGGAAAATATTACCCGCGGTTTTGATTCCACCAAGATCGGGTTCATCATGGTGGCGATTTTCATGATCGCGTATTACCTGATGTTCGGTGTCATCTCGGTGCTGTCACTGGGGGCGAATTTGCTGTTGCTGATAGCGCTGCTGTCCATGCTGCAGGCCACGCTTACCCTGCCGGGCATGGCGGGTATTGCGCTGACACTGGGCATGGCGATAGACGCGAACGTGCTGATCAACGAACGCATCCGCGAAGAACTGCGCAACGGCATCACGCCGCAGGCCGCGATACATGCCGGATATGACCGTGCGTTCGGCACCATCCTCGACTCCAACGTCACGACCTTTATCGCCGGGATTGCGTTGTTCATGTTCGGCTCCGGGCCGATCAAGGGTTTTGCGGTGGTGCTGTGCCTGGGCATCATGACCTCGATGTTCAGCGCGGTGCTGATTTCCCGCGCGATGGTCAATTTGATATATGGCCGCAAGGCGCGGCTCGCCAAAGTGGCAATAGGCTAGGGAAGGCGACATGGAATTTTTCAGGATCAAAAAAGACATCCCGTTCATGAGTTATGGACGGTATACCACCTCGATTTCGCTGGTGACATTTTTGTTCGCAGTATTTTTTCTCGCCACCAGGGGGCTGAATTTTGGCGTGGATTTTACCGGCGGCACGGTGATCGAATTGCATTACCAGCAGTCGGCGGATATTCCAAAAATTCGCGCGCAACTCGCCGCAATCAATTTGCCGGATGCGCTGGTGCAGAATTTCGGCTCCAGCCATGACGTGCTGATCCAGGTTCCGGCCAAACAAAATATCGCCGGGGCGAAGCTGAGCGAGCAGGTGGTGGACACCTTGCGCAAACAGGATCCCGATCTGGAAAAGCGCCGCGTCGAGTTTGTCGGCTCCCAGGTCGGCAAGGACCTGATCGACAACGGCGAATTGGCGCTGATACTGGTGTCGCTCGGTATCGTGGGTTATTTGTGGTTGCGCTTCGAGTGGAAATTCGGCCTGTCCGCGATCATCGCCAACCTGCATGACGTCGTGATCATTCTCGGTTTCTTCGCCTTTTTCCAGTGGGAGTTCTCGCTGTCCGTGCTGGCGGCCGTGCTGGCGGTTCTGGGCTATTCGGTGAACGAGTCGGTGGTGGTGTTCGACCGTATCCGCGAAAACTTCCGCACCATGCGCAAGGCCGAAGTGTCGGTGATCATCGACAATGCCATCACCCGCACCATGTCGCGCACCATCATCACCCACGGTTGCACGCAGATGATGGTCGGCGCGATGCTGTTCCTGGGCGGTGAAACGCTGCACTATTTCGCGATGGCGCTGACCATAGGGATACTGTTCAGCATCTACTCCTCGGTGCTGGTGGCCAGCCCGTTGCTGATGTTGCTCGGGGTGTCGCGCGAGGACTTCATCAAGCCGGAGAAGAATGCGGAAGAAGTTCTTCCCTAGGCTCGGATCGGCTCTTTGCATAACAGGCAAATTCCGCGCACCCGGTTCAGTCCGCGGGCGGTAGCCTGATGCGGATTGCAGACCCTGCGCAACAAATTGAACCAGGAATGAAATAATCCGTGAGTCTGATCCTGTACGACATCATCATGCATCTCGACACACACCTGCTGGCGCTGGTGCATGATTACGGCGTGTGGGTGTACGCCATTTTATTCGTGATCATCTTTGCCGAAACCGGTTTGGTGGTCACACCGTTCCTGCCCGGCGACACGCTGCTGTTCGTCGCGGGCACATTGTGCGGCATGGGCGCGCTGCAGTTGGAATGGCTGATTCCGCTGCTGATACTGGCAACATTTGGCGGTGACAACACCAATTACTGGATAGGCCGCACCCTGGGTCTGCGCTTGTTTGCACGCGGCGGCGGAAGATTCATCAGGCGCGAATATCTGGAGAAGACGCGCGTCTTCTACGAGAAGCACGGCGGCAAGACCATCATTTTCGCCCGTTTCCTGCCCATCATTCGCACCTTCGCCCCGTTCGTTGCGGGCCTGGGCCTGATGCGCTACCGGCTGTTTGTGCTGTTCAGCGCGCTGGGTGGAACACTGTGGATAGCCAGCCTTACGCTGGCGGGATACTTTTTCGGAAATATCCCGGTGGTGAAGAACAATCTCACGCTGATCGTCGTCGTCATCGTCGTCATTTCATTTGTGCCCGCGATACGCCAATTTATCCAGCACCGCAAGCAGTCCGCGCCATAGGGAGTTTCCCGCCCGGCCCGGGAAAGTGGCGCTGCTGTTGAGTCCTGGCGGCCTGCGGGTCAGAGCCGCCAACATTGCCGCGATGCGGCAGGTCGCCTAGCCGAAGCGTCCGGTAATGTAATCTTCCGTTTCCTTGCGCTTCGGATTGGTAAACACCGAGCTGGTCTCTCCCAGTTCGATCAGGTCGCCCAGGTACATGTAGGCCGTGTAGTCGGAGATGCGAGCGGCTTGCTGCATGTTGTGGGTGACGATCACGATGGTGAAGTCCTCTTTCAATTCGTCTATCAGTTTTTCGATGTGCGCGGTGGAGATCGGGTCGAGTGCCGAGGTGGGTTCGTCCAGCAGCAGCACTTGCGGTTTGACCGCGATGGCGCGGGCGATGCACAAACGCTGCTGCTGCCCGCCTGAAAGTCCGGTGCCGCTTTGTTTGAGCTTGTCCTTCACTTCGGCCCACAGCGCTGCCTTGCGCAACGCCCATTCCACGCGGGCTTCCATGTCATGCTTGCTGAGGCTCTCGTAGAGTTTTACGCCGAATGCGATATTGTCATAGATGGACATCGGGAACGGGGTGGGTTTCTGGAATACCATGCCGATCCTGGCGCGCAGCATGTTCAAATCCTGCTTGCTGTCGAGGATGTTGGCCCCGTCCAGCAGTATCTCCCCGGTGGCCTTCTGTTTCGGGTAGAGCTGATACATGCGGTTGAAGGTGCGCAGCAAGGTGGATTTCCCGCAACCTGAAGGGCCGATGAATGCAGTTACCATTTTTTCCGCGATGCTCAGGTTGATATCCTTGAGGGCGCGGAAGTTCCCGTAATAGAAATTCAGGTCCTTGATGATGATCTTTGGATTGGTGATGGATTCAATGTTCATGGGCTAACCTGGTAAATGGCCGAATTAATGTGTAGTCGCACTTTGCCTGAACAGCACGCGAGCCAGAATATTGAGTGTCAGCACGCTGAGGGTGATCAGCAGCGCACCCGCCCAGGCAAGCTTTTGCCAGTCATCATAGGGGCTCATCGCGAACTGGAAAATCACCACGGGCAAATTGGCCATCGGCTGGCTCATGTTGCTGCTCCAGAACTGGTTGTTGAGCGCCGTGAATAACAGCGGCGCGGTTTCGCCGCTGATGCGCGCCACGGCCAGCATTACCCCGGTGATGATACCTGCCCGCGCGGCGCGCAGGGTGACGAAGTTGATCACTTTCCACTGCGGCGCGCCAAGCGCAGCCGCGGCTTCGCGCAGCGTGCTGGGAACCAGGCGCAACATGTTTTCGGTGGTGCGGATCACGACCGGGATCACCAGTATGGATAATGCAAAAGCGCCCGCCCAGCCGGAGAAATGCCGGACCCTGACCACATACATTTCATAGACAAACAGGCCGATCACGATGGAAGGAGCAGACAAGAGTACGTCGTTGATGAAACGGGTGAGTGGAGCCATCCAGCCGCGTTGCCCGAATTCAGCGAGATAAGTGCCGGCCAGGATGCCGATGGGTGTACCGATCAGGGTGCCGACCACTGTCATCATCACGCTGCCCGCAATGGCGTTGAGCAGGCCGCCCGAATTACCAGGCGGCGGGGTCATTTGCGCGAACACCACCGGCGTGAGCGCGGGCAGCCCGTGGTCCAGCAAGGTCAGCAATATCCAGCACAGCCAGAATAATCCGAACAGCATGGCCAGCACCGAGACCGAAAGTCCCACAGCGTTGACGATGCGGCGGCGCGTGTATAGATTCAGCATGGTGTTCACGCAGCCTGGCCCTCGCGTTGCCCCAGCTTGTAGAGCATGTAGCGCGCGATGGACAGGACGACGAAAGTGATGAAGAACAGGATCAGGCCGAGCTCGATCAGCGAAGAGGTGTAGAGGTCGCCGACCGCCTCGTTGAATTCGTTGGCCAATGCCGAGGAAATACTGTTGCCCGGCATTAACAGCGACTTGCTCAAATCATGCGCATTGCCGATCACGAAGGTGACGGCCATGGTTTCCCCCAGCGCGCGCCCGAGCCCCAGCATGATGCCTCCGGCCACTCCCACCTTGGTATAGGGCAATACCACCTGCCACATGACTTCCCATGTGGTCGCGCCCAGGCCATAAGCGGATTCCTTGAGCAGGGTGGGTACCACGTCGAACACATCGCGCATCACCGAAGCAATGAACGGGATGACCATGATGGCCAGGATAATCCCGGCGGTCAGAAGCCCGATACCCATGGGCGGGCCGGAAAAGAACGGGCCGATGTAGGGCAGCGTGCCGACATGCTTGTTCAGCCACGGCTCGACGTGGTCGGCGAACAGCGGCGCGAATTCGAACAAGCCCCACATGCCGTAGATGATGCTGGGGATGCCGGCCAGCAATTCGATCGCGATGCCCAGCGGGCGGCGCAAAACGCGCGGCGAAAGCTCGGTCAGGAAAATGGCGATGCCAAAGCTCACCGGAATCGCGATCAGCAGCGCGATACCCGAGGTGACCAGCGTGCCGATAATGGGGATCATGCCCCCGAATCTGCCGTTGACCGGATCCCAGTCGGAGCTGGACAGAAAGCCGAAGCCAAATGCATGAATGGCGGGCATGCTGCCCACCAGAAGTGAAATGATGATTGCTGCCAACAGCGCCAATACACCGAATGCACAGACACGCGTCAGGCTGCGGAACAGCAAGTCGAAAATCGCTTGTCGTTTAAGGCGCGTTTCGTGTGTAAACATTGGCATGGTTGAACAATCATGGTTAAAAAAATAACGGGGGCCTGAGCCCCCGCGATTATAGCTTAAGGTTGTGCCGTGTCAGCCACACCCCCCGAGCTAAATTTCAGAAAGCCCTATTTCCAGACCGGCTTGCCGGCTGCATCCTTGATTTGTGCTTTCCAGGAGGCGCGAATCAGCTTGGCTACGGATTCAGGCATCGGGACGTAATCCAGCGACTCGGCCATCTGGCTGCCGTTCTTGTAGGCCCAGTCGAAGAATTTCAGCACTTCCCTGGCGGTCTCCGGCTTGTCCTGGGTTGTGTGCATCAGCACGAAGGTGGAGCCGGTGATCGGCCAGCTGCTTTTGCCCGGTTCATCGGTCAGGATTTCATAGAAGCCGGGAGCCTTGTCCCATTTTGCGCCGGCTGCCGCCGCCTTGAAGGACTCGATGTTCGGCTGTACGAAATGGCCGTCGTGGTTCTTCATTTGCACATGGTTCATCTTGTTCTGCAGCGCGTAAGCATATTCCACATAGCCGATGGAACCCTTGATGCGTTGCACATAGGAAGCCACGCCTTCGTTGCCCTTGCCGCCGGTGCCGGTTTTCCAGGAAACTGCCGTGCCTTCACCTATGCCGGCTTTCCAGTCGGCGCTGACCTTGGACAGGTAGTTGGTGAAAATGAAGCTGGTGCCGGATCCGTCTGAGCGATGCACCACGGTGATGTCTGTGTCGGACAGCTTAATATCCTTGTTCAGCGCGACGATCGCCGGATCATTCCACTTGGTGATCTTGCCCAGGTAGATGTCGGCCAGCACAGCTCCGTCCAGTTTCAGCGTACCTGCTGCGATGCCATCCATATTGATGACCGGTACCACGCCGCCATTGATGGCCGGGAATTGCATCAGGCCGTTCTTTTCCAGGTCTTCCAGTTTCATCGGCATGTCAGAAGCGCCAAAATCCACGGTGCCGGCTTCGATCTGCTTGATGCCGCCGCCGGAACCGATGGACTGGTAATTCAGGCCGATGCCGGTTTTGGTCTTGTAGGCATCAGCCCATTTCGCGGCAATCGGGTAGATAAAAGTTGAACCTGCCCCGG
This sequence comes from Pseudomonadota bacterium, assembly GCA_021851345.1. Taxonomy (GTDB): domain Bacteria; phylum Pseudomonadota; class Gammaproteobacteria; order Burkholderiales; family Gallionellaceae; genus Gallionella. Next base: position 9,472 of record JAJZEQ010000100.1, on the reverse strand, counting down.
TGATGTCGGTTGCCTGGCTGGCAGCAGCATAAACCACCGCAGTCGCGGCAGTGATGCCGATGATGAGTTGTTTCAGTTTGCTATTCATGATTTCTCCGTAGTATTGAGTATGTGGCCTGCTGCCATTCAGATTGCCAGCCAAACCGACAAAGCTTTGTTGCGGTTTGCATATTATGGCGGTTGTGTTACAGGAATATTACAGCGATTATTGCCAATAAATCACAAATCAGAGCCTGTTCGGCCGCTTGGATGAGGCTGTAACTTGTCTGTCATCTCACCTTTTTATAATCGCCCGAATTAATTTAAACGGCCTCATACGATCTGAGATTTAGGAGGATGCATGCAACAGGCAACCCAAACAGGCAAGGAAATATTTTCGCTGATCAATACGATTGATGCCATTTCGCCGGATTGTTCTTTGGAAGATGTCGCCGCCTTTTTTAGCCATCCCAAATATTCGAAGCTTCTTTCGCTGCCGGTCGTGGAGGAAGGGCACCCTGTCGGAATGATAAGTCGATATCGTTTCATGGATATTTACCTCAAGCGTTATGCACGCGAACTTCATGGCAAGCGCCCTATTCGCAAATTTATAAATGGCAAGCCGTTGTTGGTGGAGCTGGATCAACCCCTGGCGGTTGCTGCACGGCATGTCTTGGCCAACATGCAATTCCCGCTCACCGAAGATTTCATTGTGACACAAGGCGGCCGCTATCTTGGTGTCGGTTTTGTGATGGATCTGCTGCATGCAATGGAACAGCAGATGCGGGCCAACACGATGGAGCTTGAGCAGGCCAATTCGCAGCTCAAATCATCCCAGTTGGCGTTGGTGCAATCGGAAAAAATGGCGTCGCTCGGCCAGATGGTGGCGGGCATCGCGCATGAGATCAACACTCCGCTCGGATACGTGCAAAACAATGTGGCGATAGGCCAGGAGCTATTCCAGCAAGTGCAGTCCATGATTGCCGGGTATGAGGCATTGGTCGATGATCTGCTGGACGAACAGGCGACCGAAGGGCAGATTGCGGCACAGATGCAGCAGATCGCCGAGAAGCGTGCCGATGCCAATGTTCAGGAGATGCTGGGCGAGATGCAGGGGCTGATGGAAGACTCGCTGTATGGGATCGCCCAGATATCCGAATTGGTGCTCAACCTCAAGAATTTTTCCCGCATGGATGCGGCAGCCACAGAGGCCGTAAACCTGAATGAATGCATCGAGAGTGCCCTCAATATCGGGCGCAACGTACTCAAGGACAGGGTGGAAGTCATCAAGGAACTGGGCGATATACCCAAGATTTCTTGTGCCCCGTCACAACTAAACCAGGTGTTTCTCAATCTCTTCACCAATGCCGCGCAGGCAATGGAAGGGCCGGGTAAGCTGCACATAAAGACATGGTCTTCCGAAAGTGCAGTGCACATCAGCGTAGCGGACAACGGCAAGGGTATTCCGGAGGAAATCTTGACGCGCATCTTTGACCCGTTCTTCACCACCAAGCCGGTTGGCGAAGGTACCGGTCTGGGGCTGGCCATCACGCATCAGATCATCCAGAAGCACGGTGGAGAAATTCATGTCGATTCGCGCGTCGGAGAAGGCACTTGTTTCCACATCAGGTTGCCAATCGTCACTTCAATATTGATGCATCAGCCTGCAGCGTCGGAGGCTGCGACATAACTCAAGGAGAAAGCCATGAGCAAACCCACATTATTGCTGATCGACGATGAGGAACGCATCCTGCGTTCTTTGCGCATGTTGTTCTTCAGCGGCTACAAGGTACACATGACCACCGATCCGCAAGAAGCCATCAGGATACTGCGCGATGAAAGAGTGCATGTCATCGTCAGCGACCAGCGCATGCCCTTGATGCAGGGTTCCGAGCTGCTGGGCCTCGCTCGCGAGGCATCACCCGCCACCATGCGCATACTGCTTACCGGCTATTCCGACCTGGATGCGTCCATCGCCAGCGTGAACGAAGGGGAGGTATTCCGCTACCTGATGAAGCCGTGGGATGCCGAGGAGGTAAAGAAAGTGGTAGCCGAGGCGGCCGCAATCGCCGAGGCCAGCTTTGCAGTGCAGCTGCATGTGGATGTTCCCGTTGATGCGGCGAGTTCCAAGCCGCGCGTGCTGATCATGGATAACGACGAATCCACTGCAAAGACGGTGCACGAGACATTGAGTGACCGTTGCGAAATCATTTGGGCTTCCGATGCGCAGCACGCGATGGAAGAACTGGCTAAACAGGATGTGTCGGTTGTCGTATCAGACCTCACGCTGGGGGAGACGAATGTTGGTTACATACTCAAGACCATCAAGCAGCTCAATCCGCAGACGCAATGCATCGTGGTGACCTCGTTCAACGACACTTCGCGCCTGATTGAACTCATAAACCAGGCGCAGATCACCCGTTTCCTGCCCAAGCCAGTCAGCAAAAACCTCCTGGTGCGCAACCTCGAATCCATGCTGGAGCGTTTCCATGCGGTACGCAATCAACCTGCGCTGCAAAACCGTCAGGCTGTAGCGCCAATCAGCGATCCCCAGGAAAAGATACAGGCAGGAAATTTCCTGGGCATGCTGGGGCGTCTGCGGGCCAGGATGGGGGCTTGATGATGGGCTAATGAGGCGTATGTGGCCTTTGTGGAGGTGCAAATAACACTGTTTGCAATGACCTGGTTTAAATGCACCTTAATCTGGCCTGAATGCTTATGCCAGCAATAAAATTCATCTTCATTGACTTCGTCATGTCGTCCTGTGATTCCTTTTCGCGTGTTCTTGAACGTCTGCTGCGGGTTTGTTTTTAGGAACTGGCTGATCTCGATGAACCGGGTAATGGCGGCCGAGGAGGAGTCATATCATGATGAAAATGATTCCGCACTGCCAACGCGCATTGCCTGTTCATCAGCAAATGCTCGGACAGCATCTTGAGCATCGTATGTTGTCATTAATCTGCAACGAAGATGTTATACCTTTAAAGCCAATATCCACATATTCAGAAACCTGACTTTATGAGTTACGGCACACAGAGCTTACATCCAAAGAATTCTGGCGCAGCGCGCGGCCGGCATGATTTTTTCTGCCCCGCAGGCATGAGCTGCCCGGCATCCGTTGGGACAGCAGGCGTGGCTGAAATATTTCGCCGTTTTATTAACCATGAGCCTGGCGGAATTGTCGCGAGCAGTATCGCGCATGCCATTGGATCACCGCAGAACACAATTTGTCACGGCCTCGCTGTACTGACTCAGGATCTCATGCATGGTCCACGCAAGGGCTGCTCTGATGTCTATCACGCTGACCTCGCGGAAATGCAAGCGCTGAAGCATCCCGGGCCAGAGGGCTGCTGCCGCGATGATGAGCTGCGCGCCACTATTTTCGCGGGGCTTGGACGCGGGCGATTGCGCGAACCTTACGCAGAATGCCGGGCGTAATCTCGATTGGCTGATTTTTCAACAACGCATAAGGAGTGAATGATGAGCGTTTCCCTATTCTCCCGCTTCAAAAAACAAGCCGCAGTTCTTGGCTTCACGACGCTGCTGGCAGCAGGTTCGGTTCATGCGGCCGATATCAGCGGTGCAGGTTCGTCTTTCGTTTACCCGATTCTCTCCAAATGGTCCGCCAGCTATAACGCCAAGACCGGTGAGAGGGTGAACTATCAGTCGATCGGCTCCGGTGGCGGTATCGCGCAAATCAAGGCGGCTACTGTAACGTTCGGCGCATCGGATATGCCGCTAAGGCCGGAAGAATTGGAAAAGGCCGGCCTCGCACAATTTCCGGTCGTCATCGGAGGCGTGGTGCCGGTGGTGAATCTGCCCGGTGTAAAGGCTGGAGAAATACGCTTTACCGGCCCGGTAATCGCTAACATCTACCTTGGAAAGATCACCAAGTGGAATGATCCCGCGATTACCAGCCTTAATCCCAAGGTAAGGCTACCGGATCAAAAAATCACCGTGGTGCATCGCTCGGATGGTTCCGGCACCACCTTTAACTGGGCCAACTACTTGTCCAAAGTCAGCCCCGAATGGAAAACTAAGGTTGGCGAGGGCACGTCGGTGCAATGGCCATCAGGTATCGGCGGCAAGGGCAATGAGGGTGTGGCTGCCTATGTCAACCAAATCAAGGGCTCGCTCGGGTATGTCGAACTGGCCTACGCCCTGCAAAACAAAATGACCTTCACCAAGGTGAAAAACAAGAGTGGCCATTTCGTCGATCCCAGTCTTGAAACTTTCCAGGCTGGTGCGGCCAGTGCTGATTGGACTGAACAGCCTGATTTTTACGAGGTAATTACCGATGCACCGGGTAAAACATCCTGGCCGATCACTGCTTCCGTGTTCGTGTTGATGTACAAGCAGCCGAAGGATGCGGCGCGCTCTGCCGAAGCCCTGAAGTTTTTCAAGTGGGCACTGGAAGAGGGGCAGAGCGATGCCCAATCGCTTGACTATGTTGCCTTGCCAACCAGGCTGGTGGAACAGATTGAGGCCTACTGGGCTAAAGAAATCAGGTGACAGCGAAAAAAGGCAAGTGCCGTCCGGTTTTGGGCGGCACTTTTTTATGTGAATAGGGGATTACCGAGATGTTTAAGTCATATTTCGCCCTCGCCATGGATGGCCCCAATAAGGCGAGTAGCCATGACCGGCACGACAAGCGTGCCGACATGCTGTTTAGCCTTGTCGTCAAAGGCTGTGCCCTGTTAGTGCTGATCGCGTTACTCGGTGCCGCCTTTTCCATGTTGTGGGGCGGCCGCGAAGCTTTCGCCACTTTTGGCTGGAAGTTTCTGTGGAGCAGCGACTGGGATGCGGTGCAACGAAAGTTCGGCGCCTTGGTGCCGATTTACGGCACGCTGGTCACCGCCTTGATCGCCATGATCATCGCCGTGCCGGTCAGCTTTGGCATTGCTTTATTCCTGACTGAAATTGCGCCAGCTTGGTTACGCACGCCAATTGCCGCCGCGATTGAACTGTTGGCGGGCATCCCCTCGATCATTTACGGGATGTGGGGTTTGTTTGTGTTCGTGCCGTTCATGGCTGAGCATGTTGACCCATGGTTAGATGAAAATCTTGGTGCTTTGCCGGTCACCGGCCCATTGTTTCAGGGCGCACCGATCGGTTTGGGCATGCTGACTGCGGGTATTGTGCTCGGCATCATGGTGATTCCGTTCGTCGCCTCCATCATGCGTGAAGTGTTCCTCACCGTGCCGTCTGAAATCAAGGAATCATGTTACGCGATCGGCTCAACGACCTGGGAGGTTGTTTGGGATGTGGTGTTGCCGTACACACGTTCCGCTGTGATCGGCGGTATTTTTCTGGGGCTCGGTCGTGCCTTGGGCGAAACCATGGCTGTAACCTTCGTCCTCGGCAATGCCCATCTACTGTCAGCTTCGCTGCTGGAGCCGGGCAACTCCATTGCCGCCACTATCGCCAATGAGTTCACCGAAGCCGACTCGCCAATCTATCTGTCTTCGCTGATTGCGCTCGGTTTCCTGTTGTTTGTCGTGACCTTCGTCGTGTTAGCGGTAGCGCGCCTGATGCTGATGCGGCTGGCCAAACGTGCGGGAGAAAACAAACAATGACGACGACGCTGAATTTACGCCGCCAGATTACTGACTATGGCGCCAGAATTATGGCAACGTTGGCGACGCTCTTTGGCCTATTCTGGCTGGTGTGGATCTTATGGACCACGGTAAGCAATGGATTGCCGGCACTCAAATGGAGTCTGTTCACGCAAATGACACCACCACCCGGTGCGGATGGCGGCCTGCTCAATGCTTTTGTTGGCAGCATCATCATGAGCGGGCTGGCCGTGTTGATTGCCACGCCGATTGGCATCGCCGCAGGCACCTATTTGGCGGAGTATGCCCGCAATACCAGGCTGGGTGAGACGATCCGTTTTGTCAACGACATATTGTTGTCGGTGCCATCCATCATCATCGGCCTTTTTGTGTACGAGTTGATGGTGCGGCAGATGGGGCATTTTTCCGCGATAGCTGGCGCGGTGGCTTTGTCTTTCATCGTATTGCCGGTGGTGGTGCGCACCACAGATGAAATGCTGCAACTGGTGCCATCCAGCATGCGCGAGTCGGCGTTGGCTTTGGGTGTACCGCAGTGGAAGGTGATTCGCCAGGTGCTTTATCGAGCCTCTATGGCCGGCATTGTCACGGGTGTGTTGCTGGCATTTGCGCGTATTTCCGGGGAGACTGCCCCGTTATTGTTTACGGCGCTCAACAACCAGTATTGGACAACGAATCTGGGCGAGCCGATGGCGAATGTGCCGGTAGTGATTTTCCAGTATGCGATGAGCCCCTATGAATTCTGGCATGCGCTGGCCTGGGCCGGCGCTTTTGTGGTGACGATGCTGGTGCTGCTTTTAGGCCTGGTTTCGCGCGCCCTTCTTTTGCGTAAAAAGGTAAATGTATGATCAATGAATCTATCTCCATTTTTACCGCCGTTGCGGGGAACGACACGAATTCCGGGAAAGTAATTGGACCCGCGAAAATGACCGCGCGTAATCTGAATTTTTATTACGGCAATTTCCAGGCGCTGAAAAATATTAATCTCGATCTCCCGGAAAAGTCGGTCACCGCGCTGATCGGCCCATCCGGATGCGGCAAATCCACCTTGCTGCGCATATTTAACCGCATCTACGCCATTTATCCCAAGCAGCGGGCGACGGGTGAAGTGTTGTTCAACGGGGAGAACGTGATTGCGCCCAGTTATTCGATCAACCGTTTGCGCAGCAGGATAGGAATGGTATTTCAGAAGCCTGTGCCGTTTCCCATGACCATTTATGACAATGTCGCCTACGCTATCCGCCACTATGAAAAACTTTCGCGCACAGACATGGACAGCCGGGTCGAGCAGGCGCTGCGCGATGCTGCACTGTGGGACGAGGCGAAGGACAAACTGAATCAGAGCGCGCTGAATTTTTCTGGCGGCCAGCAGCAACGCCTCTGCATTGCCCGTGCTATCGCTCTGAAACCGGAAGTACTGTTGCTGGATGAACCAACATCGGCCCTGGATCCGATCGCCACCGCGAAAATCGAGCAGCTAATTGAGGACTTGAAAGAAAAATACACCGTTCTGATCGTTACCCATAATATGCAGCAAGCCGCGCGCGTTTCAGATTACACGGGCTTCATATTTCACGGCGAACTGGTTGAGTTCGGAAATACCGACGATATTTTCACTAATCCGGCCAAACAACACACATCGGACTACATCACTGGCCGCTTTGGTTAATAGCCGGACGATTGCTTGTCAAAGGACCAATGCCATGACAAAAAACCATATCGTGAAAGCTTTCGATGAAGAACTTGGGGAATTAACAACACTGATCGGCTCCATGGGAAGTTTGGCCGCGATGTTGTTTGACGAGGCAGTGCAGGCGCTATCGCAATCCAACATCGGGATGGCCCTTAACGTAATCGTGCAAGATCAACAGATCGACGCCTTGAAGCGGAAGGTCACAGATCGTGCCGCTTTGGTAATCACCCGTCGCCAGCCAGTGGCAGGAGATTTGGATGAAATTCTCGCCGGCTTCAAGATAATCGAAGACCTGGAACGGATTGGCGACTTGGCCAAAAACATCGCCAAGCGCGCTACTGTAATTGCGGGCGAACCTTTTCCGCTGGACATTGCGGAAGACGTCGAGCGGCTATCAGGCCTCGCTTCGACTCAAGTCAGGCAAGGACTCGATGCCTACGTTTCGCGTAATGTTGAACAGGCGCTGATCATCCGCCAACAGGACGTTGCGATTGACAAACTGCACACGGCACTATTCAAAAAAATTCTCGCGCGCATGACCGAAGACCATGCGCATGTGGCCGGCTTCGTTCACCTTCTGTTCTGCGTCAAGAATATCGAACGTGTTGGCGACCATGCCGCCAATATCGCAGAAGCCGCGTGCCTTGTTGCAACCGGGGTGCTGCCAGCCGATGAGCGCTTGGCACATGATGGCAGCAGCACGACTCCGCCCGATATCGGGTCCCGTGATCACTCCTGAAAGCGGGCCATGCTGGATAAACCCCGTAGACTTGCTCATGTGCAGAAAAACTCATGAGCCAGGCGGCCCGGGTGTGCAAAGCCGGGATCATCCGCCCATGATCCCAACTGCTGCGCCTCCAGCCTTGCCTCACAATGGAAATTCGCATCTTTGTACAGGCACATCAGTCTTTGGAAAAGGCTTGGTCTTGCACACTTCGATTATTGTGTGTTTTAATTAACGCTATTATTTCAATAGTTGTTAAATCGTGGAAATATAAAATGATGAAGCCGGCGCAAGTTGTTAGGGCATTATCGGCGTTGGCTCAGCCCACGCGCCTGGCGATCTACCGATTGCTGGTGGAGCGTGGACCGGAAGGCATGGCAGCGGGCCAGATAGCCGAAAAATTGAAAGTGTCACCGGCCACGCTGTCGTTCCACTTCAAGACGTTGAGCCATGCCGGATTGCTGGAGAGCAGGCAGGACGGGCGCTTCATCTACTATGCTGCGAACTTTGCCGTGATGAACGGGATGGTGGACTACCTGACGGAAAACTGCTGCGGCGGGAATGCGGACGCCTGCAAGGTGCCGGGCAAAAAATGCTGATAACGTTAAGAGGGAAATCGAAATGAGTGAAAAGCAATACAACGTGCTGGTGCTGTGCACCGGCAATTCCGCACGCAGTATCCTGGGCGAGGTGCTGTTCAATACATTGGGCAAGGGAAAGTTCATCGCCTACAGCGCCGGGAGCAAACCGGCCGGCAAGGTCAATCCGGGTGCGCTGGAATTGCTGCAAGCGCAGGGTTGCAGTGTCGCAGGGCTGCGCAGCAAGAGCTGGGACGAATTTGCCGCACCCGGCGCGCCGCAGTTCGATTTCATCTTCACCGTGTGCGACAACGCGGCAGGCGAGGTTTGCCCTGTATGGCCGGGCAAGCCCGCCACCGCGCACTGGGGCATACCCGATCCGGCGCATGTCGAGGGCGCTGAAGCAAGGCGTGCGGCGTTCAGGAAAGCCTATGAGCAACTGGCGCGCCGCATCCAGTTGTTCATGAGTTTGCCGATCGAGAAACTGGACAAGCTCGCGCTTAAGGAAAAACTCGCCGAAATCGGCCGTATCAAGGACTGAGAAAATGAACCTGTTCGAACGCTACCTGACCGTCTGGGTCGGTCTGTGCATCATTATCGGCGTGCTGCTCGGGCAATTCCTGCCAGGCGTGTTTCATGCCGTCGCCGGCATGGAGATCGCCAAGGTCAATATCCCGGTCGGCGTGCTGGTGTGGGTGATGATCATCCCTATGCTGCTGAAAATCGACTTCGGCGCGCTGCACCAGGTCAGGAAACACAGCCGCGGTATAGCCGTGACGCTGTTCATCAACTGGGGCGTGAAACCGTTCTCGATGGCCTTCCTCGGCTGGCTGTTCATCCGCCATGTGTTTGCCGCCTGGCTGCCGCAGGACCAGCTCGACAGTTATATCGCCGGCCTGATCCTGCTGGCCGCCGCACCCTGCAC
>JAJZEQ010000138.1 GCA_021851345.1 Pseudomonadota bacterium | reverse complement strand
GCCGGCATGACGGATCGCCGCGCCCATGCGCGTGGATAACTGTCCGCTCATACCTGCCAGGCGGGATTTGGCCTGATCGTTGTAAGACGCACCGAAATCCTTGTAGCGAAAATATTCCACATCGTGACGGCCGTTTGAATCGAATCCATGAATGGCGAAGGGATCGCCGATCTTGTCGAGGGCATCGGCGAGCAGCACCGTGGCCTCACGTGCCAGTTGTAACACGGTGCTGTCCGAACCCAGCACCGGGTCATTGGTAGATTCGGATAAGTCGATCAGCAGCAGCACCGAGAGATCACGCACCTTGCGCACATTGCGCATCATGATGCGCGGATCGGGCTGCTCGCCCATACGCATCTCGATCATGGCGCGCACAGCGGCGTTCAGGTCGATTTCATCGCCATCCTCTTGCTTGCGCAGGCGCTGCACACCTTGCGGCTGCAAGGCTTCGATCAGAAACTTGAGTTGGCCGATGATAGGTTTGTGCTTGGCCACAATTTCATTGATGGTCTCCAACGTGCCACTCTTGGCACGCTTTTCCAGTACGGTGCACCACTCTGGGCGCTCCAGCTGCATCTGGTAGTCCCACTCCGGGTAATGGTAGGGATCCGGTGGTGGCTCGCGCCCCTCTTGCTGGTTCAGACTGGTGGGTTCCTCGTCGCGGAAAAATTCGCTGGATAGCACCCATATTTCGTTCGCGTCGTCGCCTGCGCCGGGCACGTCGATGGCGTTGACCATTTCCATCACGCTAACGTACTTGCGGATTTGCTGCGTGGTGACGCCGGCGATCACCTGCCCGTCTGCGCGGATATCCTCGAACTCCCACATATAACGGTTGTCGTCGCGGTAGGGGATGTCCGGCAGGTCAGCAGTGGCTGAATAGGCCACACCGAGCTGCAGCATTTCCGCGGCAAGGCGCAGCCCGACCTCACGCGACCATTCGGTGGAGGCCAGCCGTTCCTGTTGCTCGCTGAATATCTGGCGACCCATCGCCACCCAAGGGTGGTCATCGCGGTAATCCGGGTCCAGTAGTGCATGCGCCAGACGCGCCATCAAGGACGCGGCTTCATTGCCAGACGCTGGCGTTGCCGTGTGCAGCGGCAACCAAATTTGCCTGAGGCCAGGAAATTGCTTGAGGGCAATGGTTTCCACGCGCGCATCTTCGATCAGGCCAATGAGCGCACTCTGCAATGCACTCAGCCCGGTGCTGTCGAATTGGTCTGTGGTGTATACCTGATGGCAGGCCGCGTGGGCGGCGCTGGCGCGGTACAGCTCGATGCCGGGAATGTGCATTTCTTCACCCGCAGATGCATGCCACACCAGATCATCATACGCATCGGGGAGATGTATAATGTACCCCTCGATCGAGGGGCGGTAGCCTTCGCGCTGCTCGAAGTCGCCGCTGGTGGGACGCATGAAGAAATCGCGGCCCCACAAGGCGCGCAAATACATGCCGATGCGGCGCTGCACATCGATGAACAGCGTGCCCTTGCGTTCCTTTTGCAGTACGCCGATGGATTCCGGGCTTTCCAGCGCGAAATATTTTGCCTGGCCGTCGAAGTCGGTCTTGTGCGCCTGCGCGCCCCACAGCGCCCAGCGCCGCAGCCCGCCCAGGGTGAGCTGGCCCAGGAGTGTGCTGAGATGATCCAGCATCGGACGCACCCCGCGCGGCGCTTGCGCGAGCAGGGTGTCGAGCAAGTGCAAATAGCCACGGAACAGCTCCGGATCACCCAATCGCGCAGCCGCCACGGGACTGGTGGAAAACATCGCGGCAATGACGGTAGCGCTGGTTTTGGAATACATCTTGATGGCGGCGGCCAGCATTTCGTGGACGGCATCTTCGCCCAGCTCGCGCGCCACCGCCGGTGCGCTCTGAATGAACGACACCACTAGATCGGTGCCGCGTCCCAGGGACTTCAGGCTGGTCGCGCCATTCAAATAGTAATTTTCCAGTCCACGCGGGGTGAACACCCGCGCTGCCTCATCCCAGGAGGCACGCAGCACTTCGCCGGCGTGCTCCCCGAGTTCGGCCAATATGTCCTGGTACTTTTCGAGTTCGACCGCCATTTTCGGCTCCGGATATCAGAAAAATGTACTCACCGCCGCGTCAAGCGCATCGCGCATGTCGGGGTCATCGGTGATCGGGCGCACCAACGTCACGCGGCACGCCGCCAGGGGTTCCACACCTTTGGTAATGAGACTGCCGGCGTAGATCAGCATGCGCGTGGAGATACCCTCGTCGAGACCATGTCCCTTGAGGTTGCGCGCGCGTTCGGCGATGGACACCAGCTTGCCGGCGATTTCAACGCTGACGCCGGTTTCGTGGGCGACGATCTCGGTTTCTATGTTGTGTGCAGGATAGTTGAAATCCAGTGCACCGAAACGCTGTTTGGTAGACTGTTTCAGGTCTTTCATCAGACTCTGATAGCCCGGGTTGTAGGAAATCACCATCTGGAAATCGGGATGGGCCTGTACCAGTTCGCCCTTCTTCTCCAGCGGCAGCACACGCCGCGCGTCGGTGAGCGGGTGGATCACCACCGTGGTGTCCTGGCGGGCTTCCACCACTTCGTCGAGATAGCAGATGGCCCCAAAACGCGCGGCAATGGCCAGCGGGCCGTCCTGCCAGCGGGTGCCGGAAGCGTCGAGCAAGAAACGGCCGATCAGGTCGGATGCCGTCATATCTTCGTTACACGCCACAGTGATCAGTGGCTTACCCAGTTTCCACGCCATGTATTCAATAAAGCGCGTCTTCCCGCAGCCAGTGGGTCCTTTCAGCATCATCGGCATGCGTACCGAATAGGCGGCTTCGTACAGGTCGACTTCGTCGGCTACGGTGCGGTAATAAGGCATATTACGAACGAGATATTGATCAATTTCTGGTGACATTTTTCACTCCTGAAGCCAAAAATGAGGCGTTTAATCAGGCCAAACCCGACGCGGGTGCAGCCTCTGGTGATGTTCTGAGCGAGGTGCAGAGGGCCGTTTTTCCTCAGTTGAGTTCGAAGATGCCGGAGCCTTCTCGTCCGGTTGGGCGGTGCTGCGGGCTTTCGGCTGGGCGTCTGGTGCCACAGCCGCACACGCGTCTACTATCGGTGCCGACTCTTCGACTTGCTGCGCTTGAACCTGGCGTACCCCTTGCGCCAGTTTGGATCCCAATTTCTTCACAGGCATAAGACCTCCTCAATGATCGCTTCCATATCCGCTACGGCTGCTTGGGCGCGTTTGCCCAGTCCGTAGACGCTTACTCCTTCGACCGCGGCGCTGCGATAAGCCGCACGCCGCTGCATGCTGGCTTGCAATATCGGTATATCGAACTCCCCCAGAGCCTCGCGCATGGCGCGGGACAGCGCATTACGGGATTCCATTTGGTTCAGTACCAGGCCTGCGCGCAGGCCTGGATTCCATCGCCGGGCCTCGCCTACTGCCGCCGCCATCCCCACGCTGGCCCACAGATCTATTGGGGAGGGCAACACCGGAATTAATATCACCTGAACCGAGCGCATCACCGCTGCGATCACGTCACCATGAATGGCCGGCGGGCAGTCCACCACCACGTAGCGGTAGGTGCATGCCAGTTGCGCAATGGTAGCGAAGGGATCACGACCAGCCTGCGCCACCGGCGGCAGTCCGGCGTTACCATCTGCCATGGCGACCCACTGACTGATCGAACCCTGAGGATCGGCATCTACCAGGTGAGTAGAACCCCGCCGAGCCAAGCCCGCCGCGAGATTCAGCGCCAGGGTAGTCTTGCCGGTACCGCCCTTTTGGTTGATTACCGCGATGATGCTGTCCGCCATGCTAGCCCCTGGTGCCGATTCTATCGGTCCGCCGGTTTAGGTTCTTTCCGTAACGGCCAGCGCTTCCATCTCGCCAGTGAAGCTGGAGTTGCGCTCGGCCAGCTCAGCCCGACCTTCGGTATCAATACTG
>JAJZEQ010000023.1 GCA_021851345.1 Pseudomonadota bacterium | reverse complement strand
TGGCATGCCGGATCGCCGCACCCATGCGGGTAGACAGCTGCCCTGTCATGCCGGCCAGTCTTGACTTTGGCAATTCGTTGTACGGTTGTTCGAAATCCTTGAAGCGGTAGTATTCCACGTCGTGCCGGCCATCTGAACAGAAACCATGGATCGCGAACGGGTCGCCGATCTTGTTGATCGCATCGGACAGCAGCACACAAGCCTGGCGCGTCAGGTCCAGAACGGATTGATCCTGCCCCAACACTTTTTCGTTGGTCGACTCGGACAGATCCAGCAACACCATCACCGAAATATCGCGCACCTTGCGCACCGAGCGCATCATGATGCGCGGGTCGGGTTGCAGACCCATGCGGAAATCGATCATGCTGCTGATCGCAGCATTGATGTCGATCTCATCCCCATCTTCAAGTTTTCGGATGCGCTGCACACCCTGGGGTTGCATCGCATCCAGCAAAAATTTCAGCCGTGATGCAATCTGCTTGTTGTCTGCAGTGATCTGATCGATCACCTGCAAGTCGCCGGCCTTGGGACGTTTTTCCATAACCGTAGCCCAAGCCGGACGTTCGAGCTGGATCTGATAATCCCATTCCGCGTAATGGTAAGGTTCTGAAACAGGTGCCCTGCCTTCCGACTCGTTATAGCTGACGCCATTGTCTTCGTACGGGAAAAACTCTTCCGACATGACCCAGATTTCTTGCGCGTCATCACCAGCAGTTTCGCAGTCTATTTCATTGACGAATTCCATTACCGATACGTTCTTGCGCACTTGCTTGACCGTCTCAAAGCCTGCCGATTGGGATTTGTTGAAATCGAATTCCTCGAACTCCCAAAAATAGCGGTTGTCATCGCGGTAGGGCGCAGTCAGCACATCCGTGCGCGGATTAAAACCGATACGCTTTTCCATCAGACCATGCGCCAGTGCCACACCGATTTCCCAGGAAATCGTGTTGTCGGTGATGCGATCGGCGGCCTGGGCGAACAAGGTGCGCCCCTGGGCGATCCATGGGTCATCATCCCTGTACTCACTATCCAGCAAAGCGCGCGCCAAACGGTTCAGATAATCGCCCACCGTGTTCGACTGGCCGGCCTGTACCGTATGCAGCCTGGCCCAAACATTTTTGAGACCAGGGAATGCGCGTATCGACAGCGTCTCTACGCGCGCGTCCTCAATCACGCCGATGACCGCCATCTGCAAGGGGTTGAGTGTTTCAGCAGAAATCGGCACCTTGGTATAAACCAGATGTGCTGCGCAATGGGCCGCCGTGGCACGGTACAGTTCCAGGCCCGGAATGCCCTCATAGTCATCAAAGGCATCCGGCAAGTGCAGAAAATAATCTTCGATAAAAGGTTTATAGCCTTCGCGTGACTCAAAGTCACCGCTGGTCGGGCGCATGAAGAAATCCCTGGCCCACAATGCCCGCAAATACATGTTAATACGCCGCTGCACGTCTACAAACAGCGTGCCTTTGCGTTCCTTCTGCAGCATTGCCAGCGATTCTTTGGACTTCAGGCCAAAGTAGCTTATCTGCTCTTCAAAGTTTGTTTTGTGTGCATGTGCCCCCCAGGTAGCCCAGCGCCGCAGCCCTCCCAGGGTCAGCTGTCCCAGCAGTATCTCCAGATTTTCCAGCATCGGGCGCAAACCGCGCGGCACCTGATTGAGCAGGGTGTTTATCAACTGCAAATAGCTGCCAAACAGCGTTGCATCACCCAATCGTTTAGCGGCTGTGGGTGCAGAAGCAATGATCGCGCCCAGCACTGCCCCGCTGGTTTTTGAAGCCAGTGCCATCACGGTGTCGAGCAAATCCACCACCGAATCCTCACCTATCTCTTTGGCGATGCTGGGCGCACTTTCGATGAAGGTAATGACTAATTCAGTGCCACGCCCCAAACTCTTCAGTGACCGAGCGCCCTGTACATAGTTTTCCAGACCTTGCGGACTAAACACCCGCGCAGCCTCATACCAGGAAGATTGCAGGATCTCGCTGGCATGCGCACCCAATTCTTCAAGTAATTCGGTATGGTGTTCCAGAGAAAGCGTCATAATAATTTTCCAGAAAGTGTCCGAGTGATGCGGGCAGGAATGTAGGGGATGCCGTGATCAAAAGAACGTCGTCACTGCGGCATCCAGCGCATCACGCATATCGGGATCATCCGTAATCGGTCTCACCAGCGCTACGCGGCAAGCCGCTTTAGCTTCCACACCTTTGGCAATCAGGTTGCCCGCGTAAATCAGCATGCGCGTGGAGATTCCCTCGTCCAGGCCGTGCCCTTTCAGATTGCGGGCGCGCTCGGCGATAGACACCAGTTTGCTGGCAATCTCCGCGCTGATTTTGCTCTCATGCGATACGATTTCGGTTTCGACATCATGTGCCGGATAATTGAAATCAAGCGCGCCAAAACGCTGCTTGGTTGATTGCTTTAAATCCTTCATCAGGCTTTGATAGCCTGGATTGTAGGAAATCACCAATTGAAAATCCGGGTGCGCGTTAATCAACTCGCCCTTTTTTTCCAATGGCAATACGCGGCGATTATCGGTCAACGGATGTATGACTACCGTGGTGTCCTGACGTGCTTCAACCACCTCGTCCAGATAACAGATTGCACCTTGTCGTGCGGCGATAGCCAAGGGGCCGTCCTGCCAGCGCGTACCCTGCGCGTCCAACAAAAAACGTCCCACCAGGTCGGAGGCGGTCATGTCTTCATTACATGCAACAGTGATCAACGACTTGCCCAGTTTCCATGCCATGTATTCAACAAAGCGGGTCTTTCCGCAACCGGTCGGGCCTTTCAGCATCATCGGCATGCGTACCGAATAAGCTGCCTCGTAAAGCTCAATTTCGTCTGCAACTGCGTGGTAGTAAGGTTCCTTTTCAATTCTGTACTGCTTGATCATATCGCTCATATCGATCCCCCAATTAATTGACATTCCAAAAAAAAATCCCCGACACCTTGCGGCAACGGGGATTTCATAGGGCTACCCGTGCTCGATTAAACTGTCTTGCCGCGGAAAATTACCATGTTCGTACCTTGGGACTGCTTGTAGTTATCATAAGCAAGCAGACGAATGTGGTTGTTAGGGTTAGCTTTGCGACACGCTTCAGCTTCCTTCAACACCACATCAACATCGGTTTCGCCGAACATCGGCAGCTTCCACATGTACCAATAGTTGTCCATCAGATGCTCAGGCTCTGTGTGCTCCAGACCCGGGTTCCAGCCTTTTTTCACGATGTATTCAATTTGTTTTCTGATCTGCTCGGTAGTCATCTGTGGCAGGTAAGAAAAAGTTTCGAATTTACGGCTTGCTGGATCACTGACGCGTGATTTGTAATCTTGCATTTCACTCATTTTAATTTCCTTTAGTTAATAGCTGATTGCTTGTGGCTGGTTGCAGCACCCGCAGCATATGCTTATCAAAGCTGCCCGCTACGGGCTACAAACTACCGGCTTATTTGTGTGCTACGTCCAGCTTGTCCACTGTGTCGAATTCGAACTTGATCTCTTTCCAGGTTTCCATCGCGATTTTCAGTTCCGGGCTGCTGGCTGCTGCCTTGGTCAGAATGTCCTTGCCTTCTTTTTCCAGTTCACGGCCCGAGTTACGTGCTTCCACGCAAGCTTCCAGTGCCACGCGGTTGGCTGCTGCACCCGCTGCGTTACCCCATGGGTGACCCAGTGTGCCGCCGCCAAACTGCAGGCAGGCATCGTCGCCGAAGATGTTAACCAGCGCTGGCATGTGCCAAACGTGAATACCACCGGATGCAACCGGGAACACGCCCGGCATGGAACCCCAGTCCTGGTCAAAGAAGATGCCGCGAGCGCGGTCTTCCTTGATGAAGCTGTCACGCATCAAGTCGACAAAACCCAATGTCGGTGCGCGGTCGCCTTCCAGCTTGCCTACAACGGTGCCGGAGTGCAGGTGGTCGCCGCCTGACAGACGCAGCGCCTTGGC
>JAJZEQ010000165.1 GCA_021851345.1 Pseudomonadota bacterium | reverse complement strand
AATCGTCGAGGCCACGGCGTTCAAGAACGGCATCGTGATCGCGCAGGTGAACGAGCTGGTGGACAAGGTGCCGCGCGTGGATATCCCCGGCGACTGGGTGAACTTCGTGATCCACAGCCCGCGCCCGCATTTCATCGAACCGCTGTTCACCCGCGACCCGGCGCAGATATCCGAGATACAGGTGCTGATGGCGATGATGGCGATCAAGGGCATCTACGCCGAGTATGGCGTGCAGCGCCTGAACCACGGCATCGGTTTCGACACCGCCGCGATCGAATTGCTGTTGCCCACCTATGCGGCCAGCCTCGGGCTCAAGGGCAAGATATGCAGCCACTGGGCGCTCAATCCCCATCCGACGATGATCCCCGCGATCGAGGCCGGATTCGTGAAGACTATCCATTCGTTCGGTTCCGAGCTCGGCATGGAGAATTACATCGCCGCGCGCCCCGATGTGTTCTTCACCGGGCCCGATGGAACGATGCGCTCAAACCGCGCGTTCTCACAGGCGGCAGGCCACTATGCCTGCGACCTGTTCATCGGCTCGACATTGCAAATTGATATGGAAGGCAACAGCTCGACTGCGACGCTGGATCGCATTTCGGGCTTCGGCGGTGCGCCGAACATGGGCGCGGACGCCGCAGGGCGGCGCCATGCCAGCCCGGCCTGGCTGAAAGCCGGCGAGCAGAGGCGCAGTCAACAACCTGGAATTCCGCGCGGGCGCAAGCTGGTGGTGCAGATGGTCGAGACTTTCCGCGAGCACATGCATCCGGCCTTCGTCGCCGAACTGGATGCCTGGAAGCTGGCCGAGTTCGCCAACATGCCGATCCCGCCGGTGATGATCTACGGCGACGATGTTACCCACATTCTCACCGAGGAGGGCATCGCCAACCTGCTGTTGTGCGCCAATGCAGAAGAGCGTGAACAGGCGATACGCGGCGTGGCGGGTTACACCAAGATGGGTTTGGGCCGCGATGCGCGCATGGTCGAGAATTTGCGCGACAGAGGTGTGATCCGGCGCGCCGAGGATCTGGGCATCAACAAGCGCGACGCGACGCGCGATCTGCTGGCCGCGCATTCGATCAAGGATCTGGTGCGCGCATCGGGCGGCCTGTATCAACCGCCGGTGCGGTTCAGGAATTGGTAAGGTATGTGGGCTGAAATATTATTCTTTTTTCTGCAAGGGAAAAAGAGTCGAACGGCAACCGTGAATTATCATGGTTTCCATATTTGATGACAGTGGCGCATCGTTCGGAATGCGGCAGGGAGAAATTAAAAGCTGGCACGTCAACCCCGCGAATTCGGGGAATCCGGAATGCCTCGTCATTGCAACAAGGCTTCAGCTGCGAGCGATGGCACAAACACCTGTCATTGCGAGGAGGCGAAGCCGACGCGGCAATCCAGTAATGCTGTCATTGCGAGAAGGCGAAGCCGACGTGGCAATCCAGATGGTTTAAACAAAATGCATCTTTGTCTTGCTGGATTGCTTCACTTCGTTCGCAATGACGGAACTTTGAGCTCCTGCACTTCGTTCGAAATGACGGCACTTTGAGCTCCCGCACTTCATTCGCAATGACGGCAAGGGTGTCGTGAATTATGGAAGTATCAATAAATAAACAAAAGTTAATACAACAGGACCATGGAAAACTTAAAATATCGTTTTGATAATGGCAAGCCGACGCAGGGTGTAACTGCCATTGTGGGCGTGCTGGGTTCGGGCAATCTCGAGGTGCTGGTGGAGCCGGCCGCGCTCGGCGGCGCATGCGAAATCGAGGTGAAGACCGCGGCCAACGGATTCGACAGGATATGGCAGGCGGTGATGAGTGATTTCTTCGCACGCCACCGGGCCGGCGACATACGCATCTCGGTGAACGATGCGGGGGCCACGCCGGCGATCGTCAGCCTGCGCCTCGACCAGGCGATCGAGACTTACATCGCTCAAGGTAAAATCAAAACATGACACGCAGCTATTACGAGAGCAGCGCGCGCGCGCGCATTGCCGGCCTGCTGGATGAGGGCAGTTTTCACGAATGGCTGCCTGCCGCAGATCGGCTGACCAGTCCGCATCTGGCTGCGCTGGAGCAGCCGGCAGCGTTCGACGACGGCGTGATTGTCGGACGGGGTGGCATCGCAGGGAAACAGATTTTCTTCGCCGCCCAGGAAGGCGGCTTCATGGGCGGGGCGGTGGGCGAGGTGCACGGTGCGAAAATCGTCGGCATGCTGGAACGCGCGGTGTGCGATCATCCTGCGGCGGTGCTGCTGTTGCTGGAGACCGGCGGGGTGCGTCTGCAGGAGGCCAATGCCGGTCTGATTGCAGTGTCGGAAGTGATGCGCGCGATTTTGTCGGCGCGCGCGGCAGGCGTGCCGGTCATCGTCGCAATCGGCGGGCAGTACGGCTGCTTCGGCGGCATGGGCATCGCATCGCGTTGCGCCAGCGCCATCATCATCAGCGAAGAAGGGCGGCTAGGCCTGTCCGGCCCGGAAGTGATCGAGACCGTGCGCGGCGTCGAGGAATACGACTCGCGTGACCGCGCGCTGGTGTGGCGCACCGTGGGCGGCAAGCACCGCTACCTGCTCGGCGAGTGCGACACGATAGTGCCCGACAGCGTCGAGGCTTTTCGGCACGCGATCACCGCCAGCATAGACAACGGTGACGACTGGTCGCTGGCCGCTTTGGAACGGGAGCATCAGATGCTGGCCGAGCGGGTGCAACGCTTCGGTGCCTGCAAGGACGGACGCGACATCTGGCGCGAGCTGGGCTGGGCCGATCCTGATGCGATTGCGATGCTGGACAACGACGAATTCATCGCGGCCGCGCAGGGACGCAGGGCGAAGGATAAATGAGTTTCAGATTGAAGGTGTTGATCACATCAAATGCAAAATCCACTGCACCGTCATTCCCGCGCAGGCAGGAATCCAGCGTATCAAACAATTTCCGCGAAGCGGACAAAACTGCATTGAAGATGTGGTCCCACTTCGCGGGTATATTTTTAAATCATCTGGATTCCCGCCTGCGCGGGAATGACGGTTGTTTTGAGGTGTCGGTTGTGAATTTTGAAAAGGTACGCACATAACATGGAATGGAAAAAAGTCGCCGATCAGTTGTTTCCCGCCGGCCACGATGTGCGCCAGCAAGGCGACCTGTTGTCGGGTGAAGGCCGCTGCGCGAAGCAAACGGTTGCGGTGATAGGCACCACCAACCACACCGAAGTCGGCGTCGAGCTCGCGCTCGCGATGGCGGCTGCGGTACTGGCCGTGATGCGCAACCATCCCGGTCGGCCCATCGTGTTCCTGGTCGACACCAGCGGCCAGCGTTTGCGCCATCGCGACGAGATGCTCGGGCTGAACGGCTACATGGCTCACCTGGCGAAATGCGTCGAGATGGCGCGCCGCCGCGGTCATGCCATCATCAGCCTGGTGTACGAACAGGCGCTGTCCGGCGGCTTCCTCGCCAACGGCATGATGGCGGATGTGTGCGCTGCGCTGCCCGAGGCCGAGATACGCGTGATGGGCCTCGCGGCGATGGCGCGGGTGACGCGCATCAGCGAGGAAAGGCTGACCCAGCTCGGCATCTCCTCGCCGGTGTTTGCGCCGGGCGCGAAAAATTACCTGAAAATGGGTGGCCTGGACGCATTGTGGGAAGGCGATCTGTCGGCTTGCCTGAAAGACGCGCTGGAGCATGTCGACACGAACGATCATCGCCGTGTCCTTGGTCTGGAGCGCGGCGGGCGGCTGCTGGCCGATGTAGTCGTCAATCGTGTGTCAGCCAGTGCCTGAATCCGCGCAACCATTCGTGCCGGAACAATCCGGGTTGTGCCGCCACAGCCTGGTGTGGATGCGGCCGAATTGCCGTGCGGCGGTGGCAGCCCAGGTCAGGGACGGCGCGACGCACACGCAAGTCGCCGCATGGCTGGCGGCGGACAGGCCGCTGGTGGTCGCGCGCCAGCCTTGCGGCGCAGCCCTGC
>JAJZEQ010000106.1 GCA_021851345.1 Pseudomonadota bacterium | reverse complement strand
AACTGCTCGGATAGATCTCGATCTTGAGCGACCCGCCGGTCTTTTCCGCGACCTCCTTGGCGAACTTGCGCGCCAGACGATCGCGGAAATCGCCATCATCGCCATTCGAAGCGGGGAACTGGTGGGAAAGCTTGAGGATTTTAACTTCTTGTGCATGGCCGGCTGCGGACAGGCCCAGGGCCAGGATTCCTGCAAATGCGGACAATACCAAACTCCGTGCGTAGGACTTCATCGTTCTCTCCTCTGATTATTATGGTGTTGGTTATTATGGTGTTGAGCGACAGTAATAGGGTTCAGGAACAGCTGGCTGTTGAGTTTCACATTTATTTTAATTGTCTTGCAACCTGCAACCAACATACATAGCAAAATAACTGCTGTCAACATTTAACAAACACAAACAAACAATCGCATTGTTGCCGGATATGCACAACCTGGATTCGGCCAAAAGGCCGGATGGTCCGGGACCGGAGTTCACCGGCAAGCCGGAATGCACTAAGAAGATGGTGCGGCGGGAACTGCTTTGCCGGGCCTTGGGTTCAGATCACGCGTTCCTCGCGCAGCGCCGCAATTTGGTTCTCATCGTAGCCCAGTTGCGCCAGCACTTCATCGGTGTGTTCGCCCAACAACGGCGAGCGTGTGACTTCGGTCGGGCTGTCGGACAGCTTGATCGGATTGCCGACCGTCAGATATTTTCCGCGCTTGGGATGATCGACCTCGACGACGGTTCCGCTTGCGCGCAATGACGGTTCTTCGGCGATCTCTTTCATCGACAGGATAGGCCCGCACGGAATGTCGTATTTGTTCATGATGTCCACCGCCTCGAACTTGGTCTTGGTCTTGGTCCATTCCTCAACGCGCGCGAAGATCTGCTTCAGGTGCGTCAAGCGTGCCGGCGGGGTGGCGTAAGCCTCGTCGCTGATCCAGCTTTCCTCCCCGATGACCTTGCAGATGGCGGGCCAGACAGCTCCCTGCGCAATGAAATAGACGTAGGCGTTCGGATCGGTTTCCCATCCCTTGCACTTCAGAATAGACCCCGGCTGTCCGCCACCGGAGGCATTGCCGGCACGCGGTACGGATTCGCCAAACGGCTGGTCCGGATACTGCGGGTACTCTTTCAGCAGGCCCGTGCGTTCCATGCGCTGCTGGTCGCGCAGCTTGACCCGGCACAGGTTCAACACGGCGTCCTGCATCGCAGCCAGGACCCTTTGTCCGCGCCCGGTGCTGTTGCGCTGGTACAGGGCCGCCACGATGCCCAGTGCCAGGTTCAATCCGGTGCCGCTGTCGCCGATCTGTGCACCGGTGACCATCGGCGGGCCGTCAACGAAACCGGTGGTCGAGGCCGCGCCGCCCGTGCATTGCGCGACATTTTCGTAAACCTTGCAGTCTTCGTAGGGGCCGGGGCCGAAGCCCTTGACCGATGCGACGATCATGCGCGGATTGAGTTCCTGGATGCGCAACCAGGTAAATCCCATCCGGTCCAGCGCGCCGGGGGCAAAGTTCTCGACCAGCACATCGCACTGCTTGATCAATTTCTCAAGCACCTCTTTGCCTTTCGGGGTCTTGGTGTCCAGCGTGATCGAGCGCTTGTTGTGGTTCAGCATGGTGAAGTACAGGCTGTCCACGTCGGGGATGTCGCGCAGCTGCCCGCGCGTGGCATCACCTTCACCGGCACGTTCCACCTTGATCACGTCGGCGCCGAACCAGGCCAGCAACTGGGTGCAGGTTGGTCCGGACTGCACATGGGTAAAATCAAGAATGCGAACACCGTCAAGTGCTTTGCTCATTGTGGTAGCTCCCCTTTTTTAATATTGTATACCCCGTGTTGAGCAATTCCTAAATAACTTAATTCGACCCGGATATCCCATTATGGATACTTCCATAATTCACGACACCCTTGTCGTCATTGCGAACGAAGTGAAGCAATCCAGCAAGTCCAAGATGCATTTTTTAAACCATCTGGATTGCCACGTCGGCTTCGCCTCCTGATGGAACTACTAGCCAATCGACTAAGCCAGCAAGCTGGCAAGTCGCTGGTTATCGCAATGGCAGGTGTTTGTGTCATCGCTCGCAGCTGAAGCCTTGTTGCAATGACGAGGCATTCTGGATTCCCCGAGTTCGCGGGAATGACGTGCCAGTTTTTTAATTTCCCCTGACTGCATTCCGAAAGATGTGTCACTGTCATCAAATATGAAAACCTCAATAATCTGCCGGATGGGCTGGGTGCTCGATGGCGGGCGGTGTATCGGTGTTGCAGGCAAGGCCGCACTACGCGGGTCAGATTTTCCCCTGATGTTTGAGCCGGCTGAGGGTTTCAGGGGAGAGGTTGAGGTAGGACGCGAGTTCTTTTTTCGGGATAAGGTCGAACAGGTCGGGATGCTTGCGCAGGAAGCGGTGCACGCGCCCTGGCGCATCCAGCAGATGCAGCGTGATGGTATGGCCCATGATCTCGCTCATCAGATTCATGACCTCATATTCGAAGCGCTGCTTGATCTCGCTATGGGTTTCGATGAACGCCACCCATTGCTGCATCGGCAGCTTGGCCACGCGCGCCTTGGTCACGCACACGATGCTGTAAGGCGTGGGCGTCTTCAGGCGCCAGGCCGCATAGCTGGTTTCGATGTCGCGCCCGACGGCAAAGCGCAGTATCATTTCATGCGCCTGCTGGCTGGTGACCACGCGCTTCAGGATGCCGTCGAGTACGAAGTACTGCTCCATTTCATGCACGCCCTGGTGCAGCAGAAAATCCCCCTTGTTGCATTCGGCTATCGTCAGATGCGGTTCGAGGGCCGCCATCTCGCTGTCACGCATTTCCTTGAGCACGATGTTTTGTTTCAGTTGCACGCGAATTATTTTTTTTTCCGGATGGTGGTCGACAAAAGACATGGCAGTGTAAAAATTGGGTTATTAATGGAAAGCTGCAAATATCATCTTCCGAAAATTGACTGCGGTCAATGAGAACAGCATGTCCGGCTGGCTATTATGGCTTACCTGAATAACGGGCTGCACGGCGGCAATCGCGCAGCGGGGGGTGTACCGGTTCCGCCCATGAAACCCCGTGATGGCCGGGCGACGCAACGAGACCCTGTGCAGGCGGGCCACGGCGGCGGAATCTGCCGTCAGAGGCCGGCGGGGTTTCAGCATCGATGTAAATACGCGGGGATGCTTTAATATTTAACAAGGTTTTTTACCGGACGGGCCCGGTCCTGCCGCCGCATGGCAGAACCTTTATCGAATTCAAACGAAGAAAGAGGTATTTAATAATGACAAGCGACACTCAATCTCCTGAACAGACCGACGGCTTCCATCTGGTTATTGATGCCCTGAAACTCAACGGGATTACCAACATCTATGGCCTGCCGGGGATTCCGGTCACTGACCTGACCCGCATGATGCAGGCTGAAGGCATGCGCATGATTTCGTTCCGCCATGAGCAGAACGCCGGCAACGCGGCTGCCATCGCAGGCTTTATGACCGGCAAGCCCGGCATTTGCCTGACGGTGTCCGCCCCCGGCTTCCTCAACGGCCTGACTGCGCTGGCCAATGCAACGACGAACTGTTTTCCGATGATTCTGATCAGCGGCTCCAGCGAGCGCGAAATCGTGGACCTGCAGCAGGGTGATTATGAAGAGATGGACCAACTGGCCATAGCCAAGCCGCTGTGCAAGGCCGCCTTCCGCGTGCTCAACGCCGAAGACATCGGCGTGGGTGTCGCCCGCGCCATCCGTTCCGCCGTCTCCGGCCGCCCGGGCGGTGTGTACCTGGATTTGCCCGCCAAGCTGTTCGGTCAGGCCATGGACGCCGCGGCCGGCAAGGCCTCGCTGATCAAGGTGGTCGATCCCGCTCCGCGCCAGATCCCGGCCCCGGACGCCGTCAAGCGCGCCCTGGACCTGCTCAAGGGCGCCAAGAAGCCCCTGATCCTGCTGGGCAAGGGCGCCGCCTACTCCCAGGCCGATGCCGACATCCGCGCCCTGG
>JAJZEQ010000107.1 GCA_021851345.1 Pseudomonadota bacterium | reverse complement strand
GCTGCGCCTGCAGAACGGGATCGCGCTGCACCCCACGGATTTTTATTTCCGCAACACCGGCGCGGGCAACGGCCAGCCGGCAGAAAGCGAGATCCGCGCCAATATGCTGCAATTCGAGACCATGGGCAAACTGGCGAAATATGTGCCCATGGATGCGGGCCTGCGCGCAAAGCTGGATGCCTATGCGCCCAGGGGGAAGGTGTCCAATCTAGAAGCTCAATGGCGCGGCGGGCTTGAAAAACCGCTCAGCTACAAAATCACCGGGCAGTTTGAAAATCTTGCCGTGAACCAGGTCGGCACCATGCCGGGTTTTTCCGGTTTGACTTTTAATGTGGATGGCACCGATGCAAGCGGCAGGTTTAGCATCAATTCACGGCGCATGACTGTGGATGCGCCGGGAGTCGTGCGTGAACCCCTGTCCTTCGCGACTTTGGTCGGCCAGGCCGGCTGGAAAAAGGAACACGGTGTGCTGACTATCAATATAGATAACATCGCTGTCGTCAACGATGACATGGCCGGCAATCTGTACGGCAGTTATCAGACCAGGGCGGGTACCCTGGGTGTGCTCGACCTGACCGGCAAGTTGACGCGCGGTGATGTCAGGCGTGCCGCCCGTTACACCCCGCTGATCGCGCTGGACCAGGCGGGCAACGACTGGTTGAACGGCGCATTGCTCGCCGGGCACACTGAAGACTTCCGCATACGCATCAAGGGCAACTTGAGCGACTTCCCGCCCGGCCCCGGCAAACCCGTGCTGTTTGAAATCGACGGGCATGCGCGTGACGTGGTGATGGAATTCGACAAGGGCTGGCCGCAGATAGAAAAAATATCCGGCGAATTCCTGATCCGCGGCAACAAGCTGGAAGTAAAGGCGCAATCCGCGACGATGGTTGGCGCCAGTTTGCAGAACGTTACCGTCACTGTGCCGGACATGATGAGCAAAGACTTGTTGCTTGAGGTGAATGGAGAGGCGCTGGCCTCGGGCAACACTTTCCTGGATTTCATCCAGAAAAGTCCGGTGCGCGGCTATACAGACGGTTTTACCGACGGCATGCGCGCCAGCGGCAACAGCCAACTGGATCTGTCCCTGCGCGTCCCGCTGCTTGGCGACAAACCGGTGAAAGTGAACGGGACGGTCAGGGTGCAGGACAGTGATATTGATTTTGGCGATGGCGTGCCGCTGTTGCGCAACACGCGCGGGGTTTTGTCATTTACCGAATCAGGCATGAAGGCGAACGACATCTCGGCGGATATACTCGGCGGGCCGGCCATTATCAATCTGCAGACCGGCGCGAATGGCGGAGTGCATGCCACCCTTAAGGGGAACAGCAACATGGATGCGTTACGCAAGTTCCGGCCCATCCCGCTGTTGAGCTATCTGCATGGCAGCACAAACTGGGATGCCGACATCAACGTGGTAAAAAAATCCGTGCAGTTCAGCATCAATGCCAATTTGCAGGGGCTCCGTTCCACCTTGCCACCGCCTTTTGCCAAGGCCGCCGACCAGGCGATGACGCTGCATATGGAAATGAATCCTGTCCCGATGCCTTCGACATCGCCCGGGAAAGCATCGTCGAAACTGCCTGTTCCGGACAAGGCAGCCTTCGTTGCGGGGCAGGATGTCATCAGCGCCAAACTTGGCGATATATTTTCAGCGCAGCTGTCGCGCCGGGAGGAAAACGGTGCAATGGTTATCAAGCGCGGCCTGATCAGGTTTGGCGCCAAAGACCCGTCGCCCGAATCAAAAAGGAAGCGCAAACTGCTGCGCAACAGGGAGGGCGTGTGGCTGGTCGGCAGCTTGCCTGTATTGTCGATACAGGGCTGGGATGGCGTGACCGGCAGCGCGAAAGAATCTGCGGGCAGTGTCCTGCCTCTTGCCGGGGCAGATCTGCGCATCGATAAGCTGACCGGCTACGGGTATAGCATCGCTGCGCTGCAAATCGATGCGGCAAAACACGGGGACGGACTGTCCGCGAAGTTGTCCAGTAGCGCGGCGAATGGCGAAGTGATCTGGGAACCCCGCGGGTATGATGCGGGCGGCCTGGTTCGTGCGCGCATCAGCAACCTGCAATTGACCGGCGACGAACAACCCGCGCAAGCGTTGCGACCCATTGAGGCCGCCAAGCCCGGGCTAACAGCGAAACCTGAAGCCGTTGTGACCAAGCCGCATTCAGAGATGCATCCGGGGACTCTGCCCGCGCTCGATATCCGGGTTGAAAATTTTCAGCTGAAGGGCAAGCAAATCGGCCGCTTCGAATTTATCGGACATCCGGAAGGCAAGGATTGGCGGTTGCGCCGCCTGAACATCGCCAATCCGGACGGCAGTCTGGTGGGCGACGGAGTCTGGAGCGATGCGGCGGGGGGAATGAAAACCCAGGTCGGTCTGGTGCTTGATATCAGCGATGCGGGAAAGATACTTGAGCGTTCCGGCTATCCCAATACCGTCAAGGGCGGGAATGGCAGGCTGGCGGCCAATGTGTCATGGTCGGGCGCCCCGGATGAATTTAGTATCGCCGCTTTAAACGGTACGCTCAAACTGGATACCGGCAAGGGCAGGTTCCTGAAGATGGATCCGGGCGCGGGCAAACTGCTCAGTGTGCTCAGCCTGCAGGACTTGCCCAGGCACATCGCGCTGGGTTTTACCGATGTGTTCAGCGAGGGTTTCCAGTTCGACAGCATCAACGGCAATGCGGCCATCAGCGATGGCGTGATCAACACGCAGGATTTCCATATCGACGGCTCGGCCGCCAAGGTGACGATGAAGGGCAGCGTGGACCTGAACCGCGAAACCCAGGATCTGCGGGTCAGGGTCATGCCGACGATAGGCAACAGCATGTCGGTGATCGGCGCATTTGCGATCAGCCCGGCGGTGGGCATAGGATCACTCATAGTCAACAAGGTATTGGGAAATCCGCTCGATAAGTTGGCGTCATTTGAATACAATGTCAGCGGGACATGGAGCAATCCCGATGTGGTTAAAATTAGCGGGATCAAGGCTGAACTAAACAAGCTGGGCGAATAGGAAAGAGAATAATGACAACAGGCGATTCCACTCAGCAACGCATTGCCGCGCAGGTCAATGCATTCAAGGTCGCTGCCGTGCAGATGGCTTCAGGCACCATCGTTGCCGGAAACTTGAGCGAGGCCCGCCGCCTGATCGGCAAGGCTGCCGATCAGGGTGCACGGCTGGTGGTGCTGCCGGAATTCTTCCCCATCATGGGTATGAAAGATATGGACAAGGTCGCGGTGCGCGAGCAGCCCGGACTGGGGCCGATCCAGTCTTTCCTCAGTGAAACCGCGCGCCACTACAAGATATGGCTGGTTGGAGGCTCGATTCCGTTGGCGGCCGACGCGCCGGGCAAGGTCAGGAATACCTGCCTGGTGTTCGATGAACGCGGCGAGCAGGTGGCGCGCTATGACAAGATACACCTGTTCAATCTGGAACTGGGCAACGAGAATTACCACGAAGCGAAAACCATAGAACCCGGAAACCAGGTGGTGGTGGTGGACAGCCCGTTCGGGCGCATCGGCCTGGCGATATGTTACGACCTGCGTTTCCCGGAGTTATTCCGCTCGATGAAAGATGTGGACATCATCGTGCTGCCTTCCGCGTTCACCGAGACCACCGGCAAGATGCACTGGGAACCGCTGGTGCGCGCGCGCGCCATTGAAAATCTGGCCTATGTGATCGCCGCCGCGCAGGGCGGATATCACGTCAACGGGCGCGAGACGCACGGCAACAGCATGATCGTCGACCCCTGGGGAAGGGTGCTGGACAGGCTGGCGCGCGGCTCGGGCGTGGTAATCGCCGATGTGAACCCGTCCTACCAGGCCAGCCTGCGCTCCAGCCTGCCCGCGCTGGAACATCGCATTTTATTCAGTTGTGCCTGAACAGAAAGAATCCCAATGAATAGCCCGCAAAAATCAGCCCATCCGGATACGCTGTTCTCTACCGCGCAGCAATCCCTGTTCACGCCCTATGCCATTGAAACCGGGCATATCGAGCAGATGTTTG
>JAJZEQ010000150.1 GCA_021851345.1 Pseudomonadota bacterium | reverse complement strand
GGATACGCCCGCGGGAATTGCCAGCGCCACGGGGCCACTCCAGGTGCCATTGGTCTGTTGCGTGTAAACATACGCCACGGCGCTAGTGGCGTTCGCCGTACCGGCTACAACTACCTGACCGTTGGCGGACACCGCCACACAGCTGCCCAGCTCAGAACTGTTCGAAATTCCCGTTTTGGACAAGGCGACGGGTGAACCCCACGTGCCGTTATTCAGGGTATAGACATATACGTCACCCGGTGTCGTGCCGCCGCTCGCCGCCGCCGAGGCCCCGACCACCAGCGTCTTGCCGTTCGAAGAGGTTGCGAGCGCAAAACCGAAGCTTGATTTCTGGCCTACGCCGGCGGGCAGGGGCAGCGTGGTGCGCGTCGGCGTGTTATTCCAACTGCCGCCAGTCTCGGTGTACACGTACACCGCACCGGTGTAGGTGTTGATATCGGGCACGCCCACAAAGGCTTGCGTACCGTCAGCGCTCAGGCCAACCGCCACGCCCGCTTGGACGCCGTTGGGAATGCCGCTCGTGGGAAGCAAAATTGCATTACTCCATGTCCCGGCGCTCAGCGTGTAGAGCGCCGCCCCACCGGGATCGGACGACGACCCGGGGCCGCCTAACACCGCGACGTTGCCGTTCGCGGACAGTGCGGCGGACCAGCCAAATCCCATGGCTGCAGGATAGTTGTTGAAAGGCAGCTCCAGTGGTGTGCTGCCGAGCTGCGAAGCCGATGCGTTCATGCTGGCTAATACCAGCAGACAGCCGATAACCTTGCACATTGTGCTTTGTAACATGGCATCTTTCCCAGTGTGTTTATTCATGATGAGTGGCCCTCAACCAGCGCAGGTGAACACGATTACACGCAGAATCGAGCCCTGGTACGCCTCGCGGTCTCGACGTTTGACTGACATTATGCAGACAAGTAGCGGTTCAGCACAACCAAACCACCGTCGACCACGGCTCCCTGCCCTTTCAACGACAGAAGCCCGCGCAACTGGTTGATCCACACCGACAGCGACAACGAGTTAGAAATCTTTGGAGAGCAGGCGTCTCTCACGGCCTCTTCCAGCCGCACGCGAAGCATGGCAAGGGATACGCCAGAGTGATCCAAAGAATCAAGCAAAGAACTCAATGCCCACCGGAGCATGAGCAGATTCCAGCGGTCGTTGCAACATCTCAGTATTGGAGGTGTTGCAACGACCGCTGGAATCTGCTCTGCCAAGCTGCACTGCAACTCATGGAGTCGGGCTTCCGGTCACCTAAGCTTGCGGAGTTGTGCGGTCAAATCTTCCTGCAAGTAGAGGACCTCGATCGTGCGGAGGACTGCTTCAAACAAGCATGGAGTGCAGGAACGGGGCAGGTTAAAATATCGACAGCAGCATGCCTTGCCACTCTCTACGGAACGAAGGGCGACCTGCAGAAGTTGCGAGACTTCGCAGCCAACGAAATGGAGCCGCGCTTCGCCGACCTCGATGACGCCATGGCTCAAGAGGTATGCGCTAGAACTTGCCTTTTCTTGAAGGATGCGGAGCGCTCTTTGCACTTCTTCCGGCGCTCCCTCAGCCTGGACATGAACAATCCCTGGGGCATCATGCAGGCGTGCATCGCTGCATGGAACTGCGGGAAGCAAGCTGAGTGTTGATATCTACCCCGGTTTGACCCAGGATTTCCATATTGACTGACCCACCCCGATAGGCACTGGCCGTTGATATGGAAATTTCTGCGTATTGCGTGGGTCAGCGCAAATGAAAACGGCGGGTCAAAAGGCGATGGAAATCAACACGGCTGGGGGCCGGAATCGTCGCGGGCAACCCCGGCACTCCCGTTTCAAGGCGAAGGCCGGGGCAATCGGAGAATTTGACGGGCCATTAAGACGAAAGGAGTCGGCCTGTAAGCCGGGTTCTGTCGGGGACAGCCATTCATCTGGGATGCGCGTCACCGCGCACCTCAAGCGACCTACCCGGAAGCCGTGCGGACCGCACGTGCGGCACAAGTCCGCGTGCTTCCCTATTTGGTCTTGCTCCGGATGGGGTTTTCCGTGCCGCGGACGGTTACCCGCCGCGCGGTGCGCTCTTACCGCACCTTTTCACCCTTGCCGGCGCTTGCGCGCTTGGGCGGTATGTTTTCTGTGGCACTGTCCGTGGGCTCGCGCCCCCCAGGCGTTACCTGGCATCCTGTCCTGTGGAGCCCGGACTTTCCTCGGCGCTTGCGCACCGCGACTGTCCGGCCGACTCCGCAGCGCACAATACGCAATGCGCCCGGCTTAAACAATGGCCGCGCTCCGGCATCACGACAACCGGGCGCGGGTGGCGGGCAGCCCAGGCTCACGGCATACTTCATGCAAGTATCCGCAAGCCGTATCACTTGCAATGACACACCACGATATGTCTCGTCGTTCGCCGTTACGCCGGCTGACAGCCAGGCTGTACGGTTTCTTCAATATACTCGACCACTGCTGTCCGGAGGTTTGCGCTATTGATTAGCGTAACTCATTGATTGTAAATCTATTGAGCACTTTTTTCTCTGGTCTCGATTTGAATTCTGAAGGTCTGACGGCCACCCTGTGAAGAGGTCTTTCACGAGGGTGGTCGATGAACACGGGCAAACTGGTTTTTTCGCAGGTGACCCAGCATCTGCCACTGTCCACATTCCGGCGGTGTGTGGCTCGCTACCAGGGCGAACGCTACGTCATCTCCTTCTCCTGCTTGGATCAATACTTGTGCATGGCGTTTGCTCAGCTCACCTATCGGGAGAGTCTGCGCGATATCGAAGCGTGCCTGCGGGCGCAGATCACTAAGCTGTATCACTTGGGGATCCAAGGGCGGGTGTCCCGGAGTACGCTGGCTGACGCCAACGAACATCGCGACTGGCGCATCTACGCCGACTTCGCCCAGTCCTTGATCGGAATCGCCCGGCGCTTGTATGCCGATGAGCCCTTGGGTGTGGACTTGAAGGACACGGTCTACGCCCTGGATGCCACCACCATCGACTTGTGCCTTTCGGTATTCCCCTGGGCACCGTTCCGCGAGACCAAGGCCGCCGTCAAATTGCATACCTTGCTGGACCTGCGCGGCAATATCCCATCCTTCATCCCTATCAGCGATGGCAAGTTGCACGAGGTGAACATCCTGGATGAGCTATTACCCGAAGCGGGCGCCTTCTACGTCATGGACCGCGGCTACACCGACTTTGCGCGCTTGTTCCAGTTCCATCAGGCCGGCAGTTTCTTTGTCATCCGCGCCAAGTCGAACCTCAAGATCCAGCGCCGCTATTCCCACCCCGTGGACCGCTCCACCGGATTGATCTGCGACCAGACCGTGTTCCTAACCGGCTTCTATGCGAGCCAGAATTACGACGGCCCCTTGCGACGCATCCGGTTCAATGATCCCTCCAGCGACCACACGTTGGTGTTCCTCACCAACCATTTCACCCTCCCGGCCCTCACCATCACCGAACTCTACCGCTGCCGCTGGCAGGTCGAGCTATTTTTCAAATGGATAAAGCAGCATCTGCGCATCAAGACATTCTTCGGCGTTTCCGAGAATGCCGTCAAAACCCAAATCTGGATCGCCGTCAGTGTGTATGTGCTCGTGGCCATCGTCAAAAAACGTCTCCACTTACCCGCCAGCCTGTATGAAATTTTACAGATCTTGAGCCTCACGCTCTTCGAACGTATCCCACTAAATCAACTGCTTACCAAAACCGAACCCGGCCCCATTGCCCCAACGTCGCTAAACCAGCTGAATTTGCTGGATTAACCTCCGGACAGTAGTGATACTCGACTTTAAAAGCTCGGCAGAATACTGGGAGAAACGCTATGCCCACGGAGGCAACTCCGGAACAGGCTCCTGTGGCAGACTGGCGGAATTCAAGGCGGAAATCATCAACAGTGTCATCCATCGGCACGGCATTCGTTCCGCGGTGGAATTCGGCTGCGGCGACGGCAATCAACCGGTAGCGTCGCGCCCCTCGTTACGGCCGGTACGGTCCCGGCGTCCCGGCCACTCGGGGCAGCGACGATGG
>JAJZEQ010000326.1 GCA_021851345.1 Pseudomonadota bacterium | reverse complement strand
CTGAGCAGAAAAATTCGAAAGCATGGCCGATATTATTTTTTTGCTCGGCCTGGCGGTGATGGTGGTAGTTGGATTTGTCGTGGCTTTTGAATTAATGATTGATTAACCCGGTTGAAAGAACATGTCTGACATCAAAAAAGCAGTGCTCGCCTATTCCGGCGGGCTGGATACCTCGGTGATCCTCAAATGGTTGCAGGATACCTACAAGTGCGAAGTCGTCACCTTTACCGCCGACATCGGCCAGGGCGAGGAATTGGAGCCGGCCCGCGCCAAGGCCCTGAAAATGGGCATCAAGCCGGAGAACATTTTCATCGACGACATGCGCGAGGAATTCGTGCGCGATTTCGTGTTTCCGATGTTTCGCGCCAACACCGTGTATGAAGGCGAATACCTGCTCGGCACCTCGATTGCACGCCCGCTGATCGCCAAGCGCCTGATCGAAATTGCCGCCAAGACCGGCGCGCAGGCGATCTCGCATGGCGCGACCGGCAAGGGCAACGACCAGGTGCGCTTCGAACTGGGCGCTTATGCGCTGAACCCCAACATCAAAGTCATCGCGCCCTGGCGCGAATGGGACCTGCTGTTTCCGATCTAGCTGATGGCCTATGCCGAAAAAGCCGGCATCCCGATAGACATGAAACACAAGCAGGGCGGTTCGCCCTACTCGATGGACGCGAATCTGCTGCACATCTCTTTCGAGGGACGCCATCTGGAAGATCCCGCCGCGGAGGCCGAGGAATCCATGTGGCGCTGGACGGTGTCGCCGGAGAAGGCTCCCGATGCCGCCGAATACCTGGACATCGAATTCAGCAACGGCGACATCGTGGCGCTGAACGGGGCAAAGATGTCGCCGGCGCAGGTGCTGGCCAGACTGAACGAACTCGGCGGCAAGCACGGCATAGGCCGCCTCGACCTGGTGGAGAACCGCTACGTCGGCATGAAATCGCGCGGCTGTTATGAGACTCCGGGCGGAACGATCATGCTCAAGGCGCACCGCGCGATCGAATCGATCACGCTGGACCGCGAGGTGGCGCACCTCAAAGACGACCTGATGCCGCGCTATGCCTCGATGATCTACAACGGCTACTGGTGGTCTCCGGAACGGCGCACGCTGCAGACCCTGATCGACCACACCCAGCAGACGGTCAACGGCTGGGTGCGCGTCAAGCTATACAAGGGCAACGTGATCATCGCCGGGCGCGACTCCAGTACCGACTCCCTGTTCGACCCGACCATCGCCACTTTCGAGGACGACAAGGGTGCCTACGACCAGAAAGACGCGGCTGGTTTCATCAAGCTGAATGCGCTGCGTTTGCGCATCGCGGCGAATCTGCACAAACGAAAATAAGTATTTGGAAGCCTCGAAAATTCAGAATTCCGGGATGGCAGGCTGGACACGGCGTTGCGTAGCATCTGGGGCGGGCAAGCCTGCTGCTCCGTGTTCCCGCACCAGAGGGCGCTGCCCCACCGTGTCACACGGGCAGCGCAAGGAGCCGCACAGCGAATGACGCAGGCATATCAGACTGATAGACTAGGAATGAGCGAGCACGCGATGCCGCGAGCGATAGGGTCGCTGCTTAGCAGCGGGGAACCCAGCGGCCTACCCCTTGCGGGTGGATTCGCCCAAAAAATGAATTTTTCGAGGTTTCCATGATTCACGAACTGAGCGGGGACATTTTGTTCAGCACTGCGAAAGCCATCGCGCAAGGTGTCGCGCCCAACGATGATTTCCATCATGGCCTGGCCCTGCAATTGCGCGAGCGCATGCCGGCGATGTACAAGGACTTCCGCCACTATTGCCAGACCAAACACCCAAAGTCCGGCGGGATGTGGTCATGGATGAGCGCGGACGGACGTTACATCGTCAACCTGTTCACCCAGGACGCCGCGTACGATTACGGCAGCAAGCCCGGAAATGCCAAGCTCAGTCACGTGAATCACGCCTTGCATGCCCTGCGCGATTTCGCGCAAAAGGAAAAATTGGGCAGCCTGGCATTGCCCCGGCTGGCTTGCGGCATGACCGGCCTGGACTGGGATGAAGTCAAGCCGTTGATCGAAAAACAGCTCGGTGATCTCGGCATCCCTGTTTATATATATGTCACATACCAAAAAGGCGTCAAAGCCGTCGAACCAACCGGAAGGAAATAGCATGTCGCAATTCGATAATGTCAGTGTAATTAAAAAGGGCAATGTGTTTTTCGATGGAAAGTGCGTGTCGCACTCGGTGTTGTTTGCCGACGGCACACGCAAGACAGTCGGGGTGATCATGCCCGGCACGCTGACCTTCAATGTCAGCACCCCCGAACTGATGGAGATCACCTCCGGCACCTGCCGCGTGAAGGTCGGCGACGAGCCGGAATTCAGGACCTATGCAGCAGGCGGCCAGTTCTCCGTGGCAGCCAATAGCCGCTTCGTGATCGAGAATAACGAGGTGGTGAATTACGTTTGCAGTTTTGGTTAAATACAAAATCTTGTGTCCACGAAAGGCACGAAAAACACGAAATTTAAAATCAAACCGGTAAATACTCTTCGATACTCACCCGATTTTTTTGTAGTTGATTTTGTTCGTGCCTTTCGTGTTTTTCGTGGACAGTATTTGCTTTTCATTTTTTAGCAGGAGTGCACCATGCCAAGCTTCGACATCGTTTCAGAAGTAGACAAGACCGAAGTCAAAAACGCCATCGAGCAGACCAACAAGGAAGTCGGCACCCGCTTTGACTTCAAGGGCTCGGACGCGCGCGTGGAACAGGCCGAGCTCAAGCTCACGGTCTGGGCCGACAACGAATTCCAGCTCGATCAGGTGCAGGACATCCTGAATGCCAAGCTGACCAAGCGCGGCGTGGATATCAAGTGTCTGGAGATCAGCGACAAGATCGAAAAAGTCAGCGGCAACAAGGTCAAGCGCGGCTGCGAAGTGAAGGTCGGCGTTGAGATCGAGCTGGCCAAGAAGATCGTCAAACACATCAAGGACAGCAAGATGAAGGTGCAAGCCAGCATCCAGGGCGACACCGTCCGGGTCACCGGCAAGAACCGCGACGACCTGCAGGATGCCATAGCCTTCGTCAAAAAAACCATAACCGACTTCCCGTTGCAGTACCAGAACTTCCGCGACTGAACCCGGCAGCGGACTGCCGCTGATCGGGCAGCCATGAACCCGGCCTCCAGCACAACCGCTGTGCGCTTTCCTGCAATCCTGCCGGGTCGGCAATGTTCACGCGAAACAAATCATTGCGATCGCGCAAAGTAGCGCCGCCTGAAATAGTCCCGCGATTGACCGCGATGCTTTTGATCCGTAATTTCCGGAAGCTCTCAGCATGCACGGGATTCCCGTTTGGGCCGGCGCAAGCCGGAGTGGCGACACAATATTTTCAGTTATGAAAATGCATGTCAAAACCCGAGGGAATCGAAACAAAGGTTAAGTCTTCTGGTTAAGTCGGCGACAACCTCAACACCCAGCTTGTTGATAACTTCAGGGCGCAGGTTATTCTCCATTTTGTCTTTCAGGCCGAATGCATCGGGGTCCAGCGCTTTGACATTATCCAGACTGGCGGGCACGCCGCCTTCGGCGATTATTTCCCCCTGTTTATCGGTAATTGCAACATTCAGGTTTGCGCGAACCGTCAGCCTCCGGCTGGCATCCATGGGGTTATTCGCAAACAACACATTGATGCCTTCACGCAGATTATTGTCCGCATCCTCGGCGGCGCGCACAACAAATATTGCATCAAGGTTGTTTTTGCGTGCCAGATCGGCAAACGCATCCTTGGCAGCCGTGGCGCTGAAACCCAGCGGCGATTCCACTATAGCCAGCAGGGCGGCTTGATCATATCGAACGCTTTTGACTGCCCAACCCGGGTGGGACTTTACGATTCTTGCCTGTGCCGCGAAAAGGATGGCGCTGGCGACCTTGCCATTCATGTCAAACACGGTGTGCTGGTTAAAAAATGAAATTGTCCCGATCTTGTCGAAATTCACGCTTTCCGGCACCAGGGAAATAACGGCGACATTCTTTATTTCATTTTGCCTCTCTTCCGTC
>JAJZEQ010000139.1 GCA_021851345.1 Pseudomonadota bacterium | reverse complement strand
CTGCTTCGCGCTGACCGGCCCGTTCGCGGGTTCCGATGCCGGCGCGATCCCCGATTATGGCGTGGTTTGCCACGGGGAATTTGCCGGACAGCAGAACGTGCTGGGGATGCGCCTGACCTGGGAGAAACGCTATATCACGCTGGCGCCGGCAGCCACGCTGCTCGGCCTGGCGTTCAAATTGTATGACCCGGAACACCTGCTGGGAGGCGAAGCCGATCGCGGCATCACACTGGCGCTGATACCCACCGACACCCCGGGCGTGCAGATCGGGCGCCGGCATTTCCCCCTGAATTCCGCTTTCCTGAACGGTCCGACGCAGGGCAAGGATGTGTTCATCCCGATGGAGTACATCATTGGCGGTACATCGCGCGTGGGCCAGGGCTGGCGCATGCTGATGGAGTGTCTGGCGGCGGGTCGCTCGATCTCATTGCCCGCCAGCAGCGTGGGCGGCATGAAACTGGTCGCGCGCACCAGCGGGGCCTATGGCCGGGTGCGCAAGCAATTCAAGGTGCCGATAGGAAAATTCGAGGGGGTTGAAGAACCCCTGGCGCGTATCGGTGCCCACACCTACATGGTGGACGCGGCGCGCCGTTTTACCGCCCTGGCGCTGGACATGGGCGGCAAGCCGTCGGTGATCTCCGCGATCATCAAATATCATTCCACGGAGCGTTGCCGCATCGTTATCAACGACGCGATGGATGTCCATGGCGGCAAGGGTATCAGCCTCGGGCCGGACAATTATCTGGGCCGTTTCTACCAGCAAATGCCGGTCGCCATCACTGTGGAAGGCGCGAATATCTTGACCCGCACACTGATGATCTTCGGCCAGGGGGCGATCCGTTCCCATCCCTATGTCCTGAAGGAGATATCTGCGGTGCATGACCATGACCGCCAGCGCGCCCTGCACCAGTTCGACGACGCGCTGTTCGGGCATATCACCTTTGCATTGAGCAATGCGGCGCGCAGCCTGGTGTTCGGGTTGACCGGCGGCCGTGGCATAAAAACGCCAGAGGGCCGGGAAACCCGCCGCTATTACCAGCACCTGACGCGTTTTTCGGCGGCTTTTGCCTTCAGCGCGGATGTGGCGATGGCGGCGCTGGGCGGCTCGCTGAAGCGGCGCGAGAAAATCTCCGCACGGCTCGGCGATGTATTGAGTCTGCTGTATTTGTGCTCTTCGGCATTAAAACGGTTTGACGATGATGGCCGTCCGGCAGAGGATCTGCCGTTGCTGGACTGGTCCATGCAGGACGCGCTGTACAAGATCCAGCAGGCATTCGATGGCGTGATCGAGAATTTTCCGAATGCCTGGGTACGGGGCTTGTTAAGCTTTCTGGTATTCCCGCTGGGGACGGGTTTTTCCCCGCCGTCCGATCACCTCGGACACCAGATCGCCACGCTGTTGATGAAACCCGGCGATGCGCGCGATCGTTTGACCGGGGGGATCTACGTTCCCGATGATGAACAGGATCCTGTGGGTGCGCTGGAAGCAGCCCTGGCCAGCACACTGGCCAGCGAACCTTTGCTCGCCAGCATGGAAGAAGCGCGCAAGGCGGGCAAATTAAAGGCGCTGGAGGAACCGTTGCGCATCGCCGAAGCGCGCGACCTGGGCATCATTACCGCGGAACAGGCCTTGCAACTGGAAAGAGACTACGCCCTGCGCCGCAAGGTCATCATGGTGGATGATTTTGCGCCCGAGCAGTTGCGGGCGGGGAAATAACAACAGACGGCAGAAAAAGCAGTCCGCAGATTACGCAGATTAAACAGATTTCAAAACCTCAATCCATCGAGGTTTGGCCTTGAATCTGCGTGCATCTGCGTAATCTGCGGACAAACAGGGGTAGTCAGTATGTCCGGTTTGCACGGCAAAACCATTTTGATCACTGGCTCCACCCGCGGAATCGGGCGGGAGATCGCGCTGCGCTGCGCGCGCGATGGCGCGAAGGTGGTGATCACCGGAAAGACGGTAACGGCGCATGCCAAATTGCCGGGCACGATACATACGGTTGCCGAAGAGGTGGTGCAAGCCGGCGGCCAGGCGCTGGCGATCCAGCTGGATGTGCGCGACGAGCTGGCGATCAAGTCTGCGGTGGAACAGGTGGTGCGGCATTTCGGCGGCATCGATGTGCTGGTCAATAACGCCAGCGCGATCAGCATGACCTCCACCCTGGAAACGACTCCGAAGCGGCTCGACCTGATGTGGGACGTGAACATGCGCGCGACTTTTCTGGTTTCGCAGGCCTGCATCCCCCACCTCGAGCGCGCGGCCAACCCGCACATTCTTACCTTGTCACCGCCGCTCAACCTGGATGCGAAATGGTTCGCTCCGCACCTGGCTTATACGATCTCGAAATATGGCATGAGCCTGTGCACGCTCGGCCTGGCGCGGGAATTCGCCGCCGATGGCAGCGGGGCCGGTGGGATAGGGGTGAACTGCCTGTGGCCGCGCACCACGATTGCCACCGCCGCCATCGAGTTCAATTTTCCGGCAGCGGTGCTGCGCGCTTCGCGCAAACCCGCCATCATGGCGGATGCGGCGCACGCGATCCTGACGCGCGATAGCCGCACCTGCAGCGGAAATTTTTTCATCGACGAAGATGTATTGCGCGCGGCCGGGGAGAGCGACTTCGCGCAATATGCGGTAGCGCCGGACAAGCCGCTGTTCAATGATTTGTTTCTTGGGTGATTTGTTGATCGCTTGATTTGTTTCTCGGGTTGATTCACAGGGGAGTGAAATGCAAAAGAAGCATCGGGATTTAATTACGCCGGAACAGGCCGGCTCGCTGCATGGCTTGTTCCTGGAACGGGTGAAACGCACACCCGGCAATATCGCCTACCGCTATTTCGACGCGCATCGCGAAGCATGGTTGACCCTGACCTGGGCCCAGACCTTCGACCAGATGACGCGCTGGCAGGTGGCGTTGTGGCGCGAGGAGCTGACGCCGGGCGACCGCGTTGCATTGATGTTGCGCAACTGCCCGGAATGGGTGATGTTCGAGCAGGCCGCGATGTCGCTGGGATTGGTGGTGGTGCCGCTGTATACCGTGGACAGGCCGGACAACGTGGCCTACATCATCAACGATGCACAGGCGAAAGTGCTGCTGTTCGAGACAGCCGAGCAATGGCAGGCGCTGCGCACGGTGCGCGATCAGCTCGGCGGAATCAAGCGCCTGGTCAGCATCGACAAAATACCGGAAGACAACGAACCGCGCTTGCAATGCGCGCAGGATTGGCTGCCGGCACAGGGCAGCAAGGGCTGGGAACGCGTGCGCGACCGCGATACGCTGGCCACCATCATTTATACCTCCGGCACCACGGGCAAACCCAAGGGTGTGATGCTGTCGCATTACAACATTCTGTACAACGCCTATGAATCGTTCATGGCGATTGGTTTAAGTTTTGACAATTCCGACATTTCGTTGTCCTTCCTGCCGTTGTCGCATACTTTCGAACGCACTGTGGGCTATTACATGCCGATGATGGCCGGCGAGATGGTGGCCTATGCGCGTTCCATTCCGTTGCTCGCCGAAGACTTGTTGATTATCCGGCCGACCGCGCTGATTGCCGTGCCGCGCATATACGAGCGCATTTACAACGCAATCCATGCCAAGCTTGAACAGGGCCCGCCGCTGCGTTACAAGCTGTTCAAGCTTGCCGAGGATGTGGGCTGCCACCGCTTCGAGCGCCAGCAGGGCAGAGCTGGCTGGCACCCGAAGTTGCTGTTGTGGCCGCTGCTGAAACGGCTGGTGGCGGACAAGGTGATGGACAGGCTGGGAGGCCGCTTGCGGATTTCCATCAGCGGCGGGGCGCCCCTGTCCCCCAAGGTGTCACGCCTGTTCATCGCGTTCGGCCTGCCGCTGATCCAGGGCTATGGCCTGACTGAAACCAGCCCGGTGATCAGCGCCAACCATGTCGACGACAACTATCCGTCCAGCGTAGGATTGCCGCTGCCCGGCATAGAGGTGCGCATCGGCGAGCATAACGCGCTGCTGGTGCGCGGCCCGTCCAACATGCTCGGCTATTTGAACAATCCCGCTGCCACGGCCGCGATGATAG
Source organism: Pseudomonadota bacterium (assembly GCA_021851345.1). Classification (GTDB taxonomy): domain Bacteria; phylum Pseudomonadota; class Gammaproteobacteria; order Burkholderiales; family Gallionellaceae; genus Gallionella. The sequence goes on along the minus strand of JAJZEQ010000139.1, from coordinate 35 downwards.
ACAGGGACGGCTGGCTGAACACCGGCGATACCGCG
>JAJZEQ010000286.1 GCA_021851345.1 Pseudomonadota bacterium | reverse complement strand
CGCGTTTTGCGCGGCAATATCAGCCTCGGTGCACAGGCTGCCGTCGCTCTTGTGCTGGTGCGCCACCTTGAGATAGCGCGGCATGATCTCTTCCGCCGTCACCAGCTTGACTGCCGCAACCGCCGCCTTGAGCAAGGCACCCATGGTGTGATTCATGTTGCCGCCAGCGGGAAGGCTCATACCGGATTCCGCCTGCCGTCTTGCGGTTCACTTTTCCACTTGATGGAACAACCCATGCTGGCAATCTGCTCGCGCGGCCCCTGCCCGGTACGCGCCACCTGCAACATTGCATTGAACAGGTCGCGCGGCGCATCGGCCGCCGCTTCCTTGCGAGACGCGTCCAGCCTGCCGCGATATTGCAACTCCAGGCCGGCATTGAAACCAAAGAAATCCGGCGTGCATACCGCACCGTAATTTTTGGCGGTCTGCTGTGTTTCGTCCCACACATAGGGGAAGGGGTAGCGGTATTGCCGGGCGACCGCTTTCATGTTGTCGAATGAGTCTTCCGCATAATCGGCCGGATCGTTGGACATGATTGCGATACTGTTGATGCCATGCTGCTGCAATTCGCGGACATCACGAATGATGCGCTCGCGTATCGACTTCACATAGGGGCAATGGTTGCAGATGAACATCACCAGCAAACCGTTGCTGCCGCGCGAAGCGGCCAGGTTATAGCGCTTGCCGTCGATACCGGGCAGATCGAAATCCCGGGCTTTCCAGCCGAAATCACAGAGAGGCGGTTGCAGACTGACCATTTCATATTCCTGACAATATCCTTGAAGCCGTTATATTATCACGGCGACACTTGTATATTCGTTTGCATCCTGACCATGCCGCGTTTTTATTGCCCGCCGCCGTTGCCTTCCGGCGGCTCATTTGATTTGCCGCCGGATGCGGCACACCATGCTTCGCGCGTGCTGCGTTTGCGCGCGGGCGATCCGGTGCAGATCTTCGACGGCCTGGGCAACGAGCGCCGCGGGACGATCGCCGAATCCGGCGGGAAGCGCGTCGTCGTCGACAACATCGACGCAGTCCACTGCGACCGCGAATCTCCGCTCAAAATTGTACTGGCGCAGGCTTTGTCCAGCAGCGAAAAAATGGACTGGGTGATACAGAAAGCCACCGAGCTGGGAGCGGCTGAAATCCAGCCCATAGATACCGAACGCAGCGTGGCCAAGCTGTCTGCCGAGCGCGCCGCAAAGCGGCTCGAGCACTGGCAGCAAGTCGCGATCTCCGCCTGCGAGCAGTGCGGGCGCAACACGCTGCCGCAAATACATGCGCCGCAGGACATCATGGCATGGCTGCAAAAAATGCGGGATGTGGCAGATACAAAATTCATCCTGCTCCCGCAGGGCGCGTCCGCGCTGCACGCACAGGCCCAACCACAAGGCCGCATCGCGTTGCTGATCGGAGCCGAAGGCGGTTTCACTCAGGCGGAAAGCGATACCGCGCTGCGCTGCGGATTTGTCCCGGTACGCCTGGGCGCGCGCGTGCTGCGCACCGAAACTGCGGCAATTGCCGGGCTGGCGGCGTTGCAGACGCTGTGGGGAGATTTCCAATAACTTCATCTGTACTACAATCGTCCGCAGATTTTTCTTTTACAGGAGACCGCCATGCCCTACGTCAACGTTCGCGTCGCCGGAACTTTAACCCGCGACCAGAAGGCAAAGATCGCCGCCGAGATCACCGACACGCTGGAACGCATCGCGCTCAAGCCCAAAAGCTATACATATGTTGCTTTCGACGAATTGCCCGACGAGAACTGGGCCATCGCCGGAAAGTTGCTGGATGAGGAATAGCGAGGCATTATCCGCATATTCCATCCGGGAGATTTAAATGCCTATCGCCACCTCTGCCGAATTTGTCGCCTGGTTCCGTTCCGTTGCGCCATACATCAACGCATTCCGCGGCCGCACTTTCGTCATCGCGTTCGGCGGGGAAGTGGTCGCGGACGGCAAGTTCGTCGAGCTGACACACGACTTCAATCTGCTTGCCAGCCTCGGCATCCGGCTGGTGCTGGTGCATGGCGCGCGTCCGCAGATCGAGCAGCATCTGGCCAAAAACAATATCAGCGACACTTATCACCAGGGCATCCGCCTCACCGACGCTCAGACCATGCAATGCGTCAAGGAAGCGGTCGGGCGGGTGCGCGTCGAGATCGAGGCCCTGTTGTCCATGGGCCTGCCGAATTCGCCGATGGCCAATGCCGACATCCGCGTCGCGGGCGGCAACTTCATCACCGCGCAACCGATAGGCGTGATCAACGGAGTGGACTTGCAGCACACAGGGACTGTGCGCAAGGTGGATGTCGCGGCACTGAAGGACCGCATGGAGTTCGGCGAGGTGGTGCTGCTCTCGCCGCTCGGTTATTCCCCCACCGGCGAAGTGTTCAATGTCACGCTGGAAGACGTCGCGACCGCCACCGCGATAGCGCTGGATGCAGACAAGCTGATGTTCCTGATGGACACCGACGGCGTCCATGACAAGAAAGGCGGGCTGCTCAAGGAACTCACGATCTCGCAGGCGCAGGAAATATTGTCGCCCAGGCGCAAGCTGACGGACGACGTGAGCCTGTTCCTGCCCTGCGCGATACGCGCCTGCGAAGCGGGAGTGGCGCGCACCCACTTGATCAGCCGCCACACCGACGGTGCCATATTGCAGGAACTGTTCAGCGACGCGGGGATCGGCACAATGGTGGTGGAAAGCACGCTCAATACGCTGCGCGATGCCTGCATCGAAGACATAGGCGGCATACTCGAGCTGCTGCGTCCGCTCGAAGAGAGCGGCATCCTGGTGCGGCGCTCGCGCGAATTGCTGGAGCGCGAAGTCGACCGGTTCGTGGTGCTGGAACATGATCACCGCATCGTCGGCTGTGCCGCGTTGTACCCGTTCCCCGACGAAGCTGCAGCCGAACTTGCCTGCCTCGCGGTGGAAGCGCAAAGCCGCGACCGCGGCTACGGCGAAGCCATCCTCAACCACATGATCTCCGTCGCAAAGTCGCAGCGCATGAAAAAACTGTTCGTGCTCACCACGCGCACTGCGCACTGGTTCATCGAGCGCGGCTTTGCCGAGAGCGACGTCTCCGCGCTGCCCGCACAGAAGAAGTCGCTGTATAACTTTCAGCGTAAGTCGAAGGTGTTTGTTCGAAAGATATAACTCAATAAAGAGCTCATAAAACATTTATGCCCGAAACCGACAAAAGCCTAGATATTTTTGGAATCAAGCCTGCTGCTAAAGCAGGCGAATTCAGTTCTCGTAGGGCGGAATAGCGTAGCGTATTCCGCCGGATGATTCTCATACGGCGCAATGCCCGTTGGTTATTGCGCCCTACCCAATGGCGGTGTCTCCATAACAGGTTGCGTTTTTCCCCACGGCGCGACCTTCAGCAGCAACAGCATACCCGGTATCGCCAGCACCGCGCACAGCAGGAAGAAACCGCTCCAGCCCAGCCGATCCACCAGCCAGCCAGCGGTGGCGTTGACGAAGGTGCGCGGCACGGCGGCAAGGCTGGTGAACAGCGCGAACTGGGTGGCGGTGTAAGCGGGATGGGTGGTGTGCGCGATGTAGGCGACGAAGGCCGCTGTGCCCAGCCCCACGCCGAGGGCTTCCAGGCCGATCACAAAGGCGAGCTGGGCGAGGTGCAGCGTGGTGACTTCGGCCTGCGCGCCCTGCAGCGCCAGCCAGTAAAATCCGAAGATGCTCAGCACCTGCACCGCGCCGAACAGCCACAGCGCGCGGTTGATGCCGAGCTTCAGCATCCAGATGCCGCCGGATAATGCGCCGATCACCGCAGGCCACAGGCCGGCATTCTTCGCGATCAGGCCGATCTGTGATTTCGAGAATCCCATGTCGAGGTAGAACGGCGTGGCCAGCGCGGTGCTTAAACTGTCGCCGAGTTTGTAGAAGAACAGGAACGCGAGGATCAGCAGTGCGCTTTGCCAGCCGCGGCGCGAGATGAATTCGTGGAACGGCTCGACCACCGCGTCGCGCAGCGTCCTGGGCGGTTCGGCGCGGTGAGGTTCGCTGACCAGCAGCGTCATCACCATGCCGGGCAGCATGAACAGCGCAGTGATCATGAACACCATGTCCCACGGCAGATGGTCGGCGAGGATCAGCGCCAGCGAGCCGGGGATCAATCCAGAGATGCGATAGGCGTTGACGTACACCGCGTTGCCCAGGCCGAGCTCGTTATCGAACAGCAACTCGCGCCGATAGGCGTCCAGCGCGATGTCCAGCGTGGCGCTCAAGAAGGCCAGCAGCGTCGTGAACAGCACGATCATGGGCAGGTCTTTCTGCGGCGAAAATCCGCCCAGCGAGGCGATCACCACCAGCAGCGCGGCTTGCGTGAGCAGCATCCAGCCTCGCCTGCGCCCCAGCACCGGGACAGCATAGCGGTCCAGCAGCGGCGCCCAGAGGAATTTCCAGGTGTAGGGGAACTGGATCAAGGCGAAAGCGCCGATCACCTTGAGATCGATATGCTCGGTGCGCAGCCATGCCGGAACCAGGTTGAGCAGCAGGTACAGCGGCAGGCCGGATGCAAATCCGGTGAACACGCAAATCAGCATGCGGCGCGTGAACAGTTGTTGCCAGACGGTCACAAAGCCCCCTTCACAACTATTGCGCCCGGCGATACCGCACTCGTAACGTTGTGCGGAGGATTTTGACGTTCATCAAATCATATCCCGCGCTGAAACCGGTACACCGCGGTGCTGCCGAGCAGGTTCGGCAACACATGCACTTCGTTTCCGCCGGTCATCACACGGCGTTCCAGCACGGCTACGCGGTGATCCCTGCAGAACGTTTCAAAATCGTCCAGGGTGCACAAATGCACGTTCGGCGTGTCATACCATTGGTAAGGCAACTCGCGGGAAACCGGCATGTTGCCAAGCAGTATGTTGAGACGGTTTTTCCAGTAACCGAAATTGGGAAAGCTGACGATGCCCTCGCGGCCGACGCGCAGCATTTCCTGTATCAGCGGTTCAGTATGGCGGGTGGCTTGCAGGGTCTGCGACAGCATCACGTAATCGAAGGAATTGCCTTCAAAATCCGCGAGTCCGGATTCAAGGTCGTTCTGGATAACATTCACCCCATTGGCGATACACGACACGATATCGGCGTCATTGATCTCCACACCGTAACCCTGCACCTCGCGGGTTTCCTTGAGATAACGCAGCAGGCTGCCGTCACCGCAACCCAGGTCGAGCACAGTCGCTCCTGTTGGTATCCACGCGGCGATCGCGGCAAAATCCGGGCGCTCAACCGCAAACCGGGCAGTGTCGTTTTTCATCATTGCGCCACCTCATTGACTGATGAGCAGTAATAATTTGATGCATTTTTTCGGTGTCTGGCTGCAATCGCGGACGGTCGCATCCCCGTTTCGCGGGGCCCCTGCTTCCTGCTCATTGTCCACACTCCCTGGCAACCTTGTCGAGGTAGGTACGCATCACGTCCAGATAGTAGGGATCCTGCATCAGGAAGGAATCATGCCCGTGGGTCGAGGTGATCTCCGCATAATTGACGTTGAGTCGGTTATGCAACAATGGCCGCACGATCTCGCGCGAACGCTGCGGCGAAAAACGCCAGTCGGTGGTGAACGAGATCACCAGGAAACTTGCCCTGGCGCGGGCGAACACCCGGTTAATATCCCCGCCACTATCGTGGGCCGGATTGAAATAATCCAGCGCCTTGGTCATCAACAGATAGGTATTGGCATCGAAGTAAGCCGCGAACTTGTCGCCCTGATAGCGCAGATATGACTCGATCGCGAATTCGATCTCATAACCGTAGTTGAGCTGCCCGGCATGCAGGTCGCGCCCGAATTTGTCCGCCATCGCGTTGTCGGACAGATAGGTGATATGTCCCAGCATGCGCGCCAGTCGCAGTCCGCGTGTCGGCACCACGTTATACCGATAATAATCGCCGCCGTGAAAATCCGGATCGGTGAGTATCGCATTGCGCGCCACATCGTTGAACGCGATGTTCTGGGCAGTAAGATGAGGCGCGGCGGCGATCGCGAAAACATGCCTGACCCGGTCCGGATATGACAGCGACCACTGCAATGCCTGCATCCCGCCCAGGCTCCCGCCTATCACCGCGGCGAATTGGCCGATGCCGAGCAAGTCCGCGAGACGCGCCTGCGATGTCACCCAGTCTTCCACCGTGATGACAGGAAAGCTTGAACCATATGGCTGCCCGGTTTCCAGGTTGATGGAAGAGGGCCCGGTCGAGCCGTGGCAACCGCCGAGATTGTTCAGGCCGATGACGAAGAACTTGTCTGTGTCTATCGGCTTGCCGGGACCCACCATATTGTCCCACCAGCCGATGTTCTTCAGGTCGTCGGCATAATATCCGGCAACGTGGTGATGGCCGGACAGCGCATGGCAGATCAGGATCGCGTTGGATTTGTCGGCATTCAGTGTGCCATAGGTCTCGTACACCAGCTCGTAGCGCGGCAGCACCGCACCGCTGCGGAAAACCAGCGGGGTGTCGAATGATGCGCGCTGCGCGCTGACGATGCCGACAGAGTTGTTCATAAATTTGTTTTGCGGGCAAATCGCTGTGTCGCGTGCTCGCTCAATCCTCGCCTACCTATGCGGTATGTCTCGTCATTTGCTGCGCGGCTCCTTGCGCTTCACTCCGCAAAACAAATTTCAAGGCTTGATAGTTATCAAAAAGCAAAAAACCCGCTCGACTAAAGCGGAGCGGGTTGCCTCGCTTTAGCTGGTATGTTTTAAGTGCCCCGCAAGCTGATGTCAAATCGGCACTGATGAAACCCTTAGCCATTCGACTAAACGGGCAAACAACACACGTCAAGTCGCTGGTTATGGCAGACAGTTTCCGTGTTTTGCGAATTGCTGTCAATCGCTGCTAGGCGTTGAGGCGGTCCAGCAGTTCGCGGATCTTCATCGGATCGTCGGAGCGCAATATCTTCTGGGTGAGCGTGGATATCTCAGGCAGGCTGGTGGTGAGGACGCGCTGCTTGACACTGGGCACCTGGGCCGAAAACATCGAGAACTGGCGCAAACCCAGCCCCAGCAGCAGCCGTGTATAGGTCAATTCCCCGGCCATCTCGCCGCATACCGAGATCGGCACGTTCAGCCTGTTCGACGTGCCGATGATATGAGAGAGCAGGCGCAGCACGGCAGGGTGCAGCGGGTCATAGAGATGCGCAACCTCTTCATCGGTGCGGTCTATCGCCAGGGTATATTGAATCAGGTCATTGGTGCCTATGGACAGGAAATCAAGCTTCTTGACGAACACCCCGAGCGCCAAAGCTGCGGCGGGTATCTCTATCATGCCGCCGAGCTTCACCTCGCGGTCATAGGGTATGCCTTCTTCATCCAGGCGTTTTTTGGTCTCGGCTATGAACTGCAATGTCTGGCCAAGTTCGGAAACCCCGGACAACATCGGAATCAGTATCTTGACGTTGCCGTAATGTGTGGCACGCAGCAGGGCGCGCATCTGGGTGCGGAACAATTGAGGCTCGGCCAGGCAAAAACGGATCGCGCGCAAGCCCAGCGCCGGGTTGTTGGCAACGCGCTTTGTCCCGTTCAATTGCTTGTCCCCGCCGAGATCGAAAGTGCGTATCGTCACGGGCTGGCCTTCCATGCCTGTCGCTACCGCGCGATAAGCCTCGAATTGTTCTTCCTCATCCGGCAGTTTCTCGCGGTTCAGAAACAGGAATTCGCTGCGAAACAACCCGATCCCGGTAGCACCGTTTTCCTTCACTTCGGCAATATCCCCGGGTTTTTCAATGTTGGCATGCAGGTCGATGACGGTACCGTCCAGGGTGTTGGCACGCGCGGTGCGCAGCCGCTTTAGTTTCTTGCGCTCCAGTTCATTTGCGCTCTGGCGCAACTTGTATTCGGCAAGTATCAGCTTGTCGGGGTTGACGATCAGCACACCCTGCTCGCCGTCCAGAATCAGCAGATCGTCTTCACGGATCAGTTCCCGGGCGTTATGCAGCCCCACCACGCACGACGTGTTCAGGCCCCGCGCGACGATCGCGGTGTGCGAAGTCGCGCCGCCCACATCGGTGATGAAAGCCGCGTATTGTTGAGGTTTGAACTGAATCAGATCGGCGGGACTCAGGTCATGCGCCACCAGTATCGTCTCCACATCGTGGCGCGCCAAAGGCAGTTGATGCCCGGGTTGTCCCAGCAGCTGCTTGAGCAGCCTTTCGGCCACCTGGGTCACATCGGTCTGTCTTTCGCGCAGATAGGTATCCTCAAACTCATCGAACTGCGCCACCAGGGTTTCAGTTTGGGTTTTGAGCGCCCACTCGGCATTGCAATATTCCCTGGCGATCATTTCGCGCGGCGCCACGCTCAACAGCGGATCGTCCAGTATCATCTGGTGCAATTCGAGGAAGGCATCAAACTCGGCGGCTGCATAAGTGGGGCGATTGCTGCGCAGGCTGGCGAATTCATTGCGCGTGGCCAGCAATGCCGCATCGAAGCGCGCAATCTCCTCCGCCAGGAGTTGCTTGGGCAGCACGTAATGCGCCACTTCCAGCGAGGTATGCGTAACCAGGTGGGCATGGCCGATGGCGATACCGCTGGAGACCGCGATGCCGTGCAGGGTAAAACTCATGGGCGCCCCGACAGGCCTGCCGGGCAGATCGACTCACCCCTGATGGACAGGCCGCCGGGTTGCCGTGGCGTTTTCATGGCTAGCCGCCTTCCCCGAAATAATCATTGATCAATTTCAGCAACTCCTGCATCGCCTCGGCCTCGTCTGCGCCACTGGTCTCTATGGATATCGTTGTACCCTTGGCTGCGGCCAGCATCATCACCCCCATGATGCTTTTGGCGTTGACCCGGCGATTGTTGCGCGACAGCACCACCTCGCATTTGAAGCGCGAAGCAAGCTGTGTCAGCTTGGCCGAGGCGCGCGCGTGCAGGCCCAGTTTGTTGATGATGAGTACGTCATTTTGCAACATCTTAATCCACCATTTGAACAATGCATTCACGCCCGCCTTCGGCGGCGATTTTCGCCAACTCCGGCAGGTCCTTGTCGGAACTGTAAACCGCGCGCAACAGCATCGGCAGATTCAGGCCCGCCACGCCTATCACGCGTTCGCCGTGACACAGTTGCCGCCCGATATTGCTCGGTGTGGCGCCGAACAAGTCCGCCAGCACCAGCACGCCTTCCCCCGTATCCAGTTGTTTGATCAGCTCCTGCCCTTCGGCCAGCTTGAGCGGCGGTTCATCGCTGGCCAGCACCGATAACACTTTGAGATTGGGCGGCACTGCGCCCATTACATGTTTTACACAATCCACAAAGCTATCGCCCAGTCCGTTGTGCGTCACCAACAATATCCCGGCCACAAATCACCCCTACCCAAATTAATATGCCGGCGCTGCCGGCAACGCACGATTCCCGCCGCGGCAAACATTTTCCCGACCCCGAAACTTCGACCCCTGATCATTCACGGGACAACCTCGGGATGAACATTCCTGTCGGTAAATTCTAACCGTTTATTTAATCCGGCTGTGGCGTGAATATCACCCCGCGCATCTATCAGCATCGCATCGGACAAATTCATCCGCGTCGCAGCCGCCCGCCAGCCGCTGGAACCGGAGATGAACAGCGGCTTGGAATCCGCATCCGACAACACCCCGGCACGCGGGCCATGGGTCAATATTGTCACCGCCTGCACCCCCTGCATCGGATAACCGCTGCGCGGATCGATCAGATGACAGTAACGCACATTGCCCACCATGAAATAGCGCTGGTAATCGCCGGAGGTGCCGATGGCTTCCCCATCCTGCAGGTCCAGGGTCGCCAGCGCGCCGGACTTGCGCGGATGCTGTATGCCCACGCGCCACGGGCGGTTGCCGTGCCCGCCGATGGCCAGAATGTTACCGCCGATGTTGATCAGCGCGTTGCGGACACCCTGCTTGCGCAATATTCCGGCGGCACGGTCCAACGCGTAACCCTTGGCGTAACCGCCCAGATCAACCTGCACCGATTTATTTGTGCTTCTGGCCCTGCCGCGCACGATCGTTATGTCGCTCATCTGCGGATTGGCCGTGACCCATTTCGCGATTTGCTTTTCATCCGGCCGCACCGGCTTGAATTCGTCGGCGTGGAAGCCCCACAACTGAACCAGGCCGCCGATAGCCGGATTGAACAAGCCCTTAGATTGCAGCGAGAGCTGTGTGGCGTCCTGCAGTATCGCGGCGAGCTCCGCCGAGATCGCCATGCTCTCGCCCTTGGCAAACGCGGCATTCATCGCGCTCAATTCGCTGGGCTGCCAGGCGTGCAGCATGTCGTGCAGCCGCTGGAATTCATGCATCACTTCGCCCGCAGCCTGCTTCGCGCGAGTCTCGTCCTCGCCGTAGATGCTGATCTCAACCAGCGTGCCGAACACATAACCCTGCTCCTGATACAAGGGCTCCCTGCCCGTGCAGCCGGCAAACAGGACCAGTGCCAGCACGGCAAGAAGGCGGGCCAATATGATCATCTAGGCATGTTCCAGCGCAGTCTCGGCGTGATTCTCGGCGGCTTCGATTTCCAGCGATGCCGCCAGCAGAGCCAGGCGCGCGACCACACCGTATGCATAAAAACGATTGGGGGTGTCGTCCGGCCCGCGTTCCAGGTTGGGCATCGTGCAGTGCGTCTCGAATGCCAGCGGCATGAAATGCATCCCCGGTGCATTGAGGTTCTCGTCCACGCCGCGGGTGGTGTGCACCCGGTAAAACCCGCCGACCACGTAGTGGTCTATCATGTATATCACCGGCTCGGCCACCGCCTCATTGATCTGCTCGAAGGTGTAGACACCTTCCTGTATCAGCACATCCGAAACCTGCAGGCCCTCCTTGACCACCGCCATCTTGTTGCGCTGCTTGCGGTTCAGGCCGGTAATTTCACTGGCATCCTTGACCGTCATGATGCCCATGCCATAAGTGCCCGCATCGGCTTTGACGATGACGAATGGTTCATGCTTCACGCCATATTCGGCATACTTGACCCGTATTTTTTCCAGTACCTGATCAACCTGGGCCGCCAGGCATTCCTCGCCGACGCGTTCCTGAAAATTGACCCGGTCACAGGTCGCAAAATACGGATTGATCAGCCACGGGTCCACACCGAGCAATTTCGCGAATTCACCGGCGACACGGTCATAGGCGGTGAAATGCTGCGACTTGCGGCGCGTGTACCAGCCGGCAGAAAGCGGCGGGATAACGGTCTGCTCCAGATTCTTCAGGATTTCCGGCGCCCCGGCCGACAAATCGTTGTTGAGCAGAATCACGCACGGATCGAAGTCGGCCAAACCCAGCCGGTTGCCGCGGCGCACCAGCGGTTCCAGCGTCAGCATGCTGCCGTCGGGCAAATGAATCTGCGTCGGCGCGGTGATTTCCGGCAACAGGCTGCCGATGCGTACCCGCATCCCGGCTTGCTTGAGGATAGCCACGATTTGCGCCACGTTCTGCAGGTAAAAAGTGTTGCGGGTGTGGTTCTCGGGTATCAGCAATACCCCGCGCGCCTCCGGACAGATTTTTTCCACGGCGCTCTGCATGGCCTGCACGCACAGCGGAAGAAATTCCGGATTTAAATTATTAAACCCGCCCGGAAACAGGTTGGTATCCACCGGTGCAAGCTTGAAACCGCTGTTGCGCAAATCAACCGAGGCATAGAAAGGCACAGCATGCTCCATCCATTGCGAGCGCAGCCAATGCTCAATGACGGGCATGGAATCGAGGAAACGCCGCTCCAGATCGAGCAGCGGGCCGACCAGGGCGGTAGTGAGATGGGGGACCATAGCGCTCTGCAAAAAATTAACACGCCACATTCTAGCCGATAGCCCGCCATTCCGGAAAATTCACTGGTATTTGAAAGCGAGGCAAGCGCAGGCCCATATTTGCCTCAGAAACCTATCGATTATTTCCTCTTCATTCAAACTCAAATCTCGCCACCTGAGAATCTGGTGCCAAGACTGGGATGAAGCTACCAGTAACCTGCTTCCGAATTCGCTGCCTTCCGCATGTATACCCGTCAGGACTGCGAATCTGCCGGCCTATCCGCTGTTCGCCTGTCCGTTGCTTTTCTGCGATCGGTAAACACGAGTCCGCCCATTTTACCCGTGGTCAGCCACGGTCCATGCGCCCCGAATGGGCTGGTTTTTCGACGGTCATTGCCGCTTCTGTTATCCATGTTTCCCTGGCATCGCAAACAAAAACATTAGTCAAAATTACATGCTTCCCATGCCGCCTTGGCATCAAAGCCGGACAGTATTGAAAATAAGTTTCCGCGCCCTGACGGGGAGTGTCAATATGCGGCGCTCCCCCTTATACAGCAGATTGCACGGAAAACAGTGCCACTCGGTGTTAAAATCGCGCTCCAAAATTTTCAGAAACCGGTTTTTACATGCTTTCCACCGCCAACATCACCATGCAATTCGGGGCCAAACCCCTGTTCGAAAACGTTTCTGTAAAATTCGGCGACGGCAACCGCTACGGCCTGATCGGCGCCAACGGATGCGGCAAATCCACCTTCATGAAGATCCTCGGCGGCGACCTGGAACCCAGCTCAGGCAACGTGATGCTGGACAAGACCGAGCGGCTCGGCAAATTGCGCCAGGATCAGTTCGCCTTTGAGGACATGCGCGTGCTGGATGTGGTGATGATGGGCCACGCCGAGATGTGGGCGGCGATGTCCGAGCGCGATGCAATCTACGCCAACCCGGATGCAAGCGAGGAAGACTACATGCGCGCCGCCGATCTGGAAGCGCAATTTGCCGAATACGACGGCTACACCGCCGAACCCCGCTCCGGCGAATTGCTGCTCGGCGTGGGCATCCCCATTGAACTGCACCAGGGTCCGATGAGCGCGGTCGCACCCGGTTTCAAGCTGCGCGTGCTGCTGGCCCAGGCGCTGTTCTCCAACCCGGACATCCTGCTGCTCGACGAGCCTACCAACAACCTGGACATCAACACGATACGCTGGCTGGAAAACATCCTCAACGCGCGCACCTGCACGATGGTCATCATCTCGCACGACCGCCATTTCCTGAACAGCGTGTGCACCCACATGTCGGATCTGGACTACGGCAAGATCACCACTTATCCGGGCACCTACGACGAGTACATGCTGGCCGCGACGCAGGCGCGCGAGCAGCAATCGTCGGACAATGCCAAGGCCAAGGAAAAAGTCGCCGAATTGAAAGCCTTCGTGGCGCGTTTTTCGGCGAATGCCTCCAAGGCCAAGCAGGCCACCTCGCGCGCGCGCCAGATCGACAAGATCAAGATAGAGGACATCAAGCCGTCCAGCCGCCAGTACCCGTTCATCCGCTTCGAATACGACGAGCGCGAGAAGCTGCACCGCACCGCGGTGGAAGTGCAGCACATGACCAAGGGCTTCGACAAGGTGCTGTTCTCCAACGTCAACTTTCGCATCGATGCGGGCGAAAAAGTCGCCATCATCGGACCGAACGGTATCGGCAAGACCACGCTGCTGCGCTGCCTGGCGGGCGATCTGCAACCCGATACCGGCACCATCAAGTGGACCGACAAGGCCAAGATCGGCTATTACGCGCAGGACCACACCGCCGACTTTGCCGAAGACAAAAGCATGACCGACTGGATGACCTACTGGCGCGGGCCCAACGATGACGACCAGACCGTGCGCGCCACGCTGGGCCGTCTGCTGTTCTCCGGCGACGAGGCCAAGAAACGTGTGAAAGTTTTATCGGGCGGCGAGAAAGGTCGCATGTTGTTCGGCAAGCTGATGCTGCAGAAGAACAACGTGCTGCTGATGGACGAGCCGACCAACCACATGGACATGGAGTCCATCGAGTCGCTCAACACCGCGCTGCTGGAATACAAGGGCACGCTGCTGTTCGTCAGCCATGACCGCGAGTTTGTTTCGTCGCTGGCAACGCGCATCATCGAAATCACCGCCAAGGGCGTGGCCGATTACCACGGTACTTATGAAGAGTATCTGCGCGACCAGGGCATGGCTTTATAAAAACCCAGGCCACCATTCCCGCGACGGCGATCAACCGCGCCGAGAATAATCTGCGCGACATCCTTGCGCTGGCCATCGAACACACGCCCGCCCGATCCGCGATCGTGGTCTGGGATGCGCATTGCGATCTGGCGATTGCACTCACCGCGGCCTACCGCCGCTGCCTGCCCGATGCGACGTTCTTCGAATTTGACAGCAATGCGGCGCAATCTGTGCTCACCGCGTTCGAGCAACTCGCGCCCGGCGATCTGGTGGTGCTTATCCAATCCACCAGCTTTCGCCTGGATGCGTTCCGCATACGCGTCGAACTTTTCAAGCGCTCTCTCAAGGTCATCGAACATCCGCACCTGGCACGCATGTGTGGCGGGGAAGCGCTGACCTATATAGACTCGCTGGCCTATGACCCGGACTATTTTCGCGGGGTGGGAAACGGCTTGAAATCACGCCTCGATGGCGCGCAGGCAGGCATCATCGACAGCGGCGGCGAGCAATTGGTGTTTGCTGCCGGTTTCGAGCCAGCCAAGCTCAATGTCGGCGATTACAGCAATATGCAAAATGTCGGCGGGCAGTTTCCCATCGGGGAGGTGTTCACGGAATCAAAAGATCTGGAGGCGGTTAATGGCCGCGTGCGCATCTGCTTTTTTGGCGACACCACATTTACGGTCAACAAGCCCGCCCAGCCCATCACGCTGGTTATCAACAAAGGGCGTGTAACCGGCACGAAAGACTCAACGCCCGAATTCGACCGGGTGCTCGCCAATATTCGTGCCGACGAAGGAGAAGTCTGGCTGCGCGAACTGGGACTGGGACTGAACAAAGCTTTCACACGGGACAGAACCGTCAGCGACATCGGCACGTTTGAACGCATGTGCGGCGTACACCTGTCGCTGGGTGCCAAACACGGCAGCTACAACAAACCCGATATCAAGAAGTCCGCGGCCAAACATCATGTCGATGTTTTTGCCATTACGGAGACTGTCACTCTGGACGATGAAACGATTTATCGTGACGGCGCCTGGCAGGTTGGTTTCCGGCGATCCGGCGGCACAAATGATGAATGAACAAAATAACACTGGCGCTGCCGGTGATGCCCCGGTCATTTCGTGCTCATCATGCAGGGCAAACTGCTGCCGGCTGGAGGTGATGCTGATGGACGGCGATGACATTCCCGGCGAACTGACGGCGCTGGACCGGTGGGGTGGGTGGGGGTCATGGCGCGGCTGGCCGACGGCTGGTGCGCGGCCCTGGACCGGAACACGATGTTGTGCACGATATATAACCGCCGACCGATGATCTGCCGGGACTACCAGACAGGCGACAGCGACTGCATCAAGCAGCGCGGTATTTCAACCGCGCAGGCTAGCCTGAAGTAGTCGCTCCCCTCCCCAAACAACCCCCTGATGAGGCAATCGGGGCGGGAAGTTTTATAAAAATGTGCGTTACCGTACGGATGAAATGCGCCCTTTGCTGCAAAGTGCATACATGGTGTCCAGGGTCGCTTTGGGTGCCGGCACTTGTAGATGAGTCACAGCGATTGTCGAGAGGGAATAACATGCAAACGATTACTTCAGTTTCTTCAAGCCGCACCGGCGACGCAAAACCGCTTGTTGAAGTCTTTCCGGCAAAGACCACGCGGTTCATCCGGATTTTTCCGATATCGGCATGGAAGAAAACATCCCTGTCGCGCGCATTGGGCAGTTTCGTACGCATCATCGGAGATTACCGCCTGTACCGCCGCAAGGGTTTCAATCCCAAAGTGGCGTGGCATCTTGCAAACACCCCTGATCCGGCACCGTGGTAATTTTGAGTCACGCACCCGCAACACCGGTGTTTCCGGGACTTTGACATCCCGGATCCGCCATCGCACGTACACGACCACCCTCTTCCCGCCGGGGCTTACTCCGGCAAAAAATCAGTCGTAAATTACCCTGTTGCTCCGGGATTGGATAGAATCTGCCTTGAGACATCCAAGGAATCATCATGAGCAATTCACACCGTTACACCCTGATCATTTCCTGCCCCGATCGCGCGGGCATCATCGCCGCGGTGAGCGGCTTCATCGCCCAGCATGGCGGCTTCATCGTCGAGGCGAGCTATCACACCGAACAGGAGGCGCAGCGCTTCTTCATGCGCCAGGAGATACGCGCAGACTCCCTGCCCTTTGATGCCGCGGAGTTCCGCCGCCGGTTTGCCGCATTGGCGCAGGAATTCGCGATGAGCTGGCAGTTGTTCGATTCGGCACAAAAGAAGCGGCTGGTGATTCTGGTGAGCAAGCAGGACCATTGCCTGAACGATCTGCTGCACCGCTGGCGCAGCGGCGAACTGCTGGTGGACATACCC